>JACDGA010000152.1 GCA_013815505.1 Acidimicrobiia bacterium | reverse complement strand
AAGGTGACGACGGCGGTGCCCGAGAAGAACACGCTCTGTTCGACGAACACGTGGGATCGCCCGAGCGCGACGGCGGCGACGATCACGGGTGCCAGCCATAAGGTCACGCCCACAGTGAAGATGCGGGCGGCGCGCGGCCATGACGGTGGTTCGCCGTGAAGTGCGTCGTCGGCGATCAGCGGTGGCGGCGTGTCGCCGCTGGTGTTGGAGGGCTTGGCGATGAACAGGTCGGGTCGTGCCCTGGCGCCGAGGAAGCCGGTGAGTCCAGCGGCGGCGATGACGATCGGGAATGCCAGGTTGAACACGAACAGGGCGACGAACGCGCCGATGGCGATGGCGATGAGGAGCCGGTTCTTGAGAGCGCGGTTGCCGATTCGCCAGACAGCTTGGGCGACGATTGCCAGCACCGCTGGTGCGAGGCCGGCGAAGATCGCGGTGACAGCGGTGGTGGCACCCCACGCGGCGTAGATGGCCGACAGGGCCATGAGGGCGAGGTAGCCGGGCAGCACGAACAGAATTCCGGCGACGAGCCCGCCGGCCGTGCCGTTGAGCAACCACCCGATGTAGATCGCCAGCTGCTGTGCTTCGGGTCCGGGGAGCAGCGTGCAGTAGGAGAGTGCGTGCAGGAAGCGTCGCTCTCCGATCCACCGTCGGTCATCGACGAGTTCGCGGTGCATGACCGAGATCTGGCCGGCAGGCCCGCCGAACGTGCGCAGCGAGATCCCGAACCATGCCCGCGTCGCCTCCCGGAACGGGACGACATCGCGGGTCGGGGAGATGGTCGGCTCGATCATCCGACGTCCCGTCGGCACCAGCCTTGCAAGCCGTTGCACACGACTCGTTCGCCGACGCGTTCGGCAAGCCTGCGCCTGGAATGGACGGTCAGCACGAGGTCATCTGGCTCTCCGACAAATCGTCGCGGTGGACCTACCTCGTCGCGTGTCCGCATCGTAGGTTCGGCGCTGCGCACTGTAGACGGCGTCCACCGCTGCTCCCGGGTCGTCGGCTTCGTCGGGCCGCCGGCGGCGACAGCCTGCTGACCGCCGTCTAGGAACTGGTCGCGCCAGTTGGCGATCGAGGTCTGCGACACAGCCTCGCGGCGCGCCGCCTCAGCGATCGTCACCTCACCGCGTAACACGGTGAGCACGATGCGGCCGTGTGCTCCGCTGCTCTCGTCGCAGGTCGTGCCACCGGTTCTCCTTGTCGTCAGACCCAACTTTGGCCTGTCTCGGGAACCTTGACACGGGACACCACGAACCCGCGTCGAACCAGCGCCCGCCAGATCGTCGCTTCCGACGGCACCGCCGGTCGGCCTTGACGGCCCAGGTGCCAGTGGATCGTCCCCGCACCGGAATCGACGCCGAGATCGTCGAGCTGTTTGCGCAGCGCCACGATGGCGTCTTCGAGTTCGTCACCGATGCGCTGCGGGTTGGTCTTGGGCGCCCGTGACCGAGGCTCGAGGCCGTCGAGACCCTCAGCGTCGTAGCGGCGCTTCCAGAAGTAGAACGTCTCGCGGCTCAAGCCGTGGTCACGGCAGAACGCTGAGACGTTCACATCATCAGACGCCACTGCGATCCTCAGTCGGACATCCATCGGGATCACCTTTCTGGCCATGACCAACGGTGGCCACAGCCGACTCAGGTGTCAGGGATGTCGCGCGACACCAACTGTCAGGGATGTCCCGCGAAAGAACATTCCAACTGCTGGAAGAGATCCCGCTCAGAGCGGCTCGTGGGAGGAATCCCGCCCAGACGGTGGTGGGCGGGGCAATCAGGGGGTCAGTCGAGGAGGCGGTCGGCGGCGTCGCGGGCGTCTCGCATCGGCTCGTTGTCGAGCATCGTGTCCTCGAGGCGGGCGTCGTCGTCGATCATCAGCCAGATGACCACGCCGAACACGGCGCCGACGAGGGGGACCACGAGGAACACCCACACCTGGCCGAGCGCACCGGGGTCGGTGTCGGCGAACAGCGCCGTGGCGAGACTGCGCGCCGGGTTCACGCTCGTGTTGTCCACCGGGATCGTCACGAGGTGGATCACGGTCAGCGTCAGCCCGGCGACGAGGCCTCCCATCGGGGCACTGAAGCGCCGCGACGTCGTCGACAGCACGACGAGCACGAGCAGCGCCGTGAACACGAGCTCGACGACGATCGCCGCACCGAGCCCGCTGAACCCGTCCCGGTCCCACCCGTTGGAGGCGAAACCGCCGCGCTCGAAGCCGTCACGCCCGCTGGCGATGCCGTAGATCACACCCGCACCGAACACGCCGCCCGTCACCTGCCCGACCCACGAGAACGCCGCCTGACGGAGCCCGACCTTGCGGGCGAGCAGGAAGGCGAACGTCACCGCCGGGTTGATGTGACAGCCACTCACCGGACCGATCACGTACGCCATGATCGCCAGCGAGAACCCGAAGGCGAGCGAGATGCCGAGCAGGCCGATCTCCGGCCCGGCGAGGATGGCGGCGCCGGGACCGCCCATCACGAGCACGGCCGTGCCGATGAACTCGGCGCCGAGGATGCGGCCGTCGTCCGTGCTCTCGACCCGCCCGACGCTGCCGGCGCTCGGTTCGACGGCGGAGGTCTCGTTGTCCATGGCCGAACTGTACGCACTCGGCCACCGTCGGCCGGGCACTCGTCCGGCCGCCCGCAGGGCAGTGCGCCGCCGCCCGCAGGGCACTGCGCCGCCGCCCGCAGGGCACTTAGCGAAGGCCGCCCACCGGCCACCGGTAGCCTGCCACCATGCCGAGGACCGAGCGGTTCATCGTGACCCGCGTCGGCGCCGACGGCAGCTCGCGCCGGCCCGACGAGCTCATCGTCGAGGAGCCGCTCACGATCCAGCTCGACGGCGTGACCGTGTCGACCACGATGCGAACGCCGGGCAACGACTACGAGCTCGCTGTCGGGTTCTGCTTCACCGAGGGGCTCCTCGCCGGCGCTCGCGTCACCGGCGTCCGCTACTGCGCGGCGGGGCCCGCGGCGGACACCGAGTTCAACGTCGTCAGTGTCGACACCGGCGGGCTCGCGCCGCCTCCGATGCCCCGTCTCGGCCTGACGTCGAGCAGCTGCGGATGGTGCGGCAGCGACCAGCTCGACGAGCTCGCGGCGCGGCTCGATCCGCTGCCGGACATCGAGCCCATCCCGCTCGACGTGCTGCGGGCGGTGCCTGACGACGTGCGCAAAACGCAGGTGCTGTTCGAGTCGACGGGATCTGTGCACGCCGCCGCAGTGTTCGATGCCGCCGGCAACGTCTCGACCACTCGCGAGGACGTCGGTCGCCACAACGCTGTCGACAAGGTGATCGGCGCACGCCAGCTCTCCGCCCAGGACGCCGGCCAGGATGCCCGAGACGGCCCCGCCAGCGGCCTCGGGCTGTTCGTCAGCGGCCGGGCGAGCATCGAGATGGTGCAGAAGGCGTGGGCCGGCGGGTTCACCACCGTGCTCGCCGTCAGCGCCCCGACCTCGCTCGCCGTGCGCGCCGCCCGCCGTGCCGGCATCATGCTCGCCGGCTTCGTGCGCGACGACTCGCTCAACGTCTACTCGCAACCGCCTCGCCGCCGCACGCCCGTAGCCTGATCGCATGCGCATCGAGAACGGACTCGGCGTCCTCCACCTCTTCGCTCGCCCGACCCCTTCGATCGATCGTGAGGCCGTCCTCGCGTCGCTCAAGCACGCCGCGGAAGTCGAGGCGCAGGTCGTCACGGCGGCGTTGCTCGGCCACAAGGCCGACCTCGCCGTGATGGCGCTGCACCGGGACTGGACGGTGCTGCGGCGCCTCCAGACCGAGCTGCGCGACGCCGGCCTCGACATCGTGTCGAGCTACGTCAGCCTTACCGAGGTCTCCGAGTACGCGAAGGGGATGCCCGAGCAGATGCTCAACGAGCGCCTCTACCCGTCGCTGCCGCCAGAGGGCAAGCCCGTCTTCTGCTTCTACCCGATGACGAAGTCGCGTGACGCCCACGCCAATTGGTTCGCGACGCCGTACGAGGCCCGCAACGAGATGATGCGAGAACACGGGCGCAGCGGCCGCACGTTCGCCGGCAAGGTGACCCAGCTCATCACAGGATCGACAGGGCTCGACCTGTTCGAGTGGGGTGTGACGCTGTTCGCGGTGAGCCCCGAGGTCGTGAAAGAGGTCGTCTACACGATGCGCTTCGACAAGGCCTCGGCTCTGTACGGCGAGTTCGGTGACTTCTGGGTCGGCTACCTCGGCGAGCCCGCTGCGATCCTCGACGCCATCAGCTGACCGGCACCAGCTCACTCGCGACGCACGACGAGCGTCGCCTCCTTCGTGTCGATGCCGCGCCCGTCGAACGTGAACAGGTCGAAGCGGGCTTGCCTCGGGTCGCCGTCCTCGCCGAGGTCGAGCGAACCGCCCGGACCGTCGTAGTCGATGTTGAGGCCCGCCTCCAGCAGCGGGGCGCAGTCGGAGAACCGCCGGCACACCGAGCCGTCGTTCGTCACCGACGTCATCTGCGCAGCGATGGCACGCGGATCGTCGGAGTCTGCCTCGAGCGCGGCGAGCGCGATCACGGTGGCGCAGTCGTAGGCGTTCGTCGCGAACAGGCCACGCGGCTCGCTGCCGAACGTTCGGGTCGCCGTCGGTCCTACGCCCTGCACGGCCGTGCGCAGGTCCGCTGGGAGCTCGGACATCAGGTCGGGATTGACGCCTCGCAGTCCGTCGTTGACGAGCACGTCAGGTGTGTCGAGGTCGGTGTTGCGCCGCAGCACGCTGCCCATCGCGGCGAGGATCCGCGGTCCGCTCGTCGTGTCACCGAGCACGATGACCACCTCGCTGCGGTCGCTCAGCGCGGACGCCGCTTCGGCGCGTACGTCGTCGTCGCCGGCGCCCACGCGGGTGACCTCGACGGGGATCGCCTTCGCCTCCAGCTCATCGGTGACAGCGTTCGCGAGCCCCCTGCCGTAGGCGTCGTCGAAGTACACGACGCTGGCCTTGCGGGTCCCTGTGCGCTCGGCCTGCTCGGCGAGCGCGAGTGCCTGCAGCGAGTCGCTCGGGATCGTGCGGAAGAACAGCCCGTTGTCGGGGAAGTCGTCGAGCAGCAGCGCACTCGCCGTGGGCGAACAGGT
>JACDGA010000022.1 GCA_013815505.1 Acidimicrobiia bacterium | reverse complement strand
GCGCGGCGAGGTAGGGCACATATCCGCCGGCGAGACGACGGATCTCGATCTCGTCGGGATCGACGGCGACCGCCAGCCAGGCGGCGGTGTTGGGGTGTCGCGGCGCGAGCTGCGCGGCCGCCTCGAGCGTCACCATGTTGAGAACCATGCGATCGGCATTGGCGGCGGCGGCCACCGCTCTTGGACCGAACGCCGCAACGGTGATCGTCGACGCCGGTGGCGGCTCTCGGAGCCGGAACCCGGACACCCGTCCGCCGTCGAGCAGCGTTCTGACCTCGCCAACGCCGCGTGCCAGCGCGTCGGCGGCACCGCGACGGGTGCGGCCGTGCCAGCGAGCGACGACGTCACTCGACGTGCCGAGTGCGACGTGCACCGGACGTCGCGTCGTCGCTGCGACGGTCGACGCGGCGAGGGCGATCTGCACGCTGCTGCGCACCGTGACCGCGAGCGGACCGAGGCAGAGCTCGATGCGCTCGGTGTTCGAGGCGATAACTGCCGCCGCCACGGGAGCATCGAGCTTCGCCATCTCGCCGACCCAGACCTCCGGGTAGCCGGCGCGGTCGGCCATGACGGCGACGTCGATGTCGGCCGAGATCGGGCGGTTGAGCCACTCGCCGAGCACCACGCTGAGACGCACGACCGAAATGTACGAGATGAAGGCCTTCTCATCGGCAGTTCCCGAGTCGCCCGTCGCGCGCAGCGTCTCGCCTTCGCTGGTGACAGCGTCGTCGTCACCCGGCCGCGGCGGAAACGAGCGCGATCGTCCCGGCGGCGGACAGCAGCGTCAGCACGAGGAGCCGGAAGCGTCGGGCGTCGACATGGCGTCGCAGCCGGTTGCCGAGTGTCGCCCCGGCGAGTTGACCTGGCAGCGCGACGAGGATTGCGACGAGGACGGATCGGGTGATGTCGCCGTTGACGGCGAACAGCACGACGCTGGCGATGTCGAGGGTGAAGAACACGGTCGTGATCGTCGAGCGGAACTGCTCGGGCGACAGGTGCCGTGCCTGCAGGACGAACACGAGCGGCGGCCCGTTGATCCCCGTCGACGTCGTCATCGCCCCGGCGAGCACCCCGCTCCCGACATCGAGCGACGGCCCCGCGGCACGAAGGTCGATGCCGCGAGCAATGATCGCCACGGCGGCAAGGACAGCGACGCCGATCACTGCCTTCAACCAGCGCTCGTCGACAGCGACGAAAACCGCCAACCCGACCGGGAGACCGGCGGCGGCACCCACCAGCATCCTCGTGCAGATCGGGCGGACCGTCGACGTGCGGCCCGTCCACGCCTGGTAGGCGTTCGTGATGGTCGCCAGCGCGAGTGCGACGACCACGGCATCGTGGGCCCCGACGATCACCGCGAGCCCGGGCACGGCGGCGAGGCCGAACCCGAAACCTGCGGTGAGCTGCACGGTGGCAGCCAACGCGACGACCGCAGCCACCGCCACGAGTTGGGCGACGGACACGTGCGACAGGTTAGGAAACGCACTGTGGTTCGATGGTGGCCGTGACAGAGGCCGACGTGGCGCGAGACGCGCTGGTGGAACGAGCGATCGAGGTCGCCGCCGGCGTGCTGCGCGAGAGCCAATCCGAGGAGTCGAGCAGCGAGCGACGGCGACGGCTGCGCCTCGGCCGCCTCGTCGACGACGAGGCGGGTCGGGAACTCACACTGGCCCTCACCGACCAGGTGCTGCGCATCGACGGCCGTCGGCGCGCCGCCGAGCGGTTCGCCGATCTCGTGCGAACCCACGGCGTGCCAGACGCCCTCGGACCGATCGACAGCGCGATGCTCGCCGTCGGATCGCGGGTCGCACGAGCTGTACCGGGCATCGTCATGCCGCTCGCGATCCAGCGGATCCTGGCGGAGGCCGGCGGCGTCGTGTTGCCAGCCGAAGACCCTGCGTTCGCCCGTCACGTCCGCCGCCGTCACGAGGAAGGTGTGCGCCTCAACATCAACCTGCTCGGAGAGGCGATCCTGTCGGACGCAGAAGCCGAGCGACGCACGGCTGCGTTGCTCTCCCGCATCGCCAGGGACGACGTCGACTACCTCTCGGTCAAGCTGTCGGCGATCGTCGCCAACCTCGACGCGTACGCCTTCGAGGAGAGCGTCGAGCGCATCGCCGCCCGCATCCGCACGCTCTACCGGGCGGCAACGAGCTCGTCCCCGCCGACGTTCGTGAACCTCGACATGGAGGAGTACGGCGACCTCGAGCTGACGGTCGCAGCGTTCACGCAGGTGCTCGACGAGCCCGAGTTCGGCGCGCTCGACGCCGGCATCGTGCTACAGGCCTACGTCCCCGACTCGCACGACGCACTGGAACGGCTCGGCGACTGGGCGACGGCGAGGTACGGGCGCGCCGGAGGCCGGGTCAAGGTGCGGATCGTGAAGGGCGCCAACCTCGACATGGAGCAGGCCGAGGCGGAGCTCCACGGATGGCGTCAAGCGCCGTACACGTCGAAGGCCGACGTCGACGCCAGCTTCAAGGCGATGCTGGCCTCGATCCTGCGACCGGAGTGGGACACCGCCGTGCGGGTCGGCGTCGCCAGCCACAATCTGTTCGATGTGGCCTGGGCGTGGTCGCTGATCGAGCACGACCCCGTACGCCGCGCTCGCGTCGACTTCGAGATGCTGGAGGGAATGGCACCAGCGCAGGCGCGCCAGGTGCACCAGCTCACGACCGACCTGCTGCTCTACGCGCCGGTCGTCGAACGTGACGACATCGACGCCAGCGTCGCCTACCTCTCACGCCGGCTCGACGAGAACACGTCGCCGGAGAACTTCCTGCGGGCGTTGTTCACGCTCCACGTCGGCGACGCGCAGTGGCACGAGCAGGCGCAACGCTTCCGGACGGCCGTGCGGGAATCGGCGACCGTCGACCGCGCGAGCCGCCGGGCGACCATGCCCGAACGACCGCCCGGCTTCAGCAACGAGCCCGACACCGACTTCACCCAGCCGGCGGCGAGGGCGGCCGTGCGAGCGGCCGTCGCCTCGGTCTCCCTCGACGATCCACCCACCGTCGATGACATCGCGCTCGTCGACGAGATGGTCTACACGGCGAACGCCGGTGACTGGTCGAGTCGCCCGGTCGCCGAACGCGCGTCGATCCTCGAACGGGTTGCCACCACCCTCGCCGCCGAGCGCGCCGCCACGCTCGCCGTGATGGCAGCCGAGGCCGCCAAGACCGTGAACGAGGGCGATCCCGAGGTGTCGGAGGCCATCGACTTCGCCCGCTACTACGCCCTCCACCATGCCGAGCTCGCCGACCAGCTTGCCGCCGACGGCGTGACGACGAGTGGGCGTGGCCCGGTGCTCGTCGTGTCGCCGTGGAACTTTCCGTACGCGATCCCGCTCGGGGGAGTGTGTGCCGCGCTCGCCGCCGGCAACCCCGTGATCCTCAAGCCGGCCCCCGAGACCCGCCGCACCGCCTACTGGCTCGTCCAGCAGTGCTGGCGCGCCGGTGTGCCATCCGACGCGCTCCAGTTCGCCGCACCCGACGACGGTCCGGTCGGCAAGCGCCTCGTGACGCACCCCGATCTCGACACGGTCGTGCTCACGGGTTCCTACGACACCGCGGCGATGTTCCTCGACTGGCAACCGTCACTGCGACTGTTCGCAGAGACGAGTGGCAAGAACGCACTCGTCGTGACCGCCGCCGCGGACCACGACGCGGCGATCGCCGATGTCGTGCGGTCGGCGTTCGGCCACGCCGGCCAGAAGTGCTCGGCGGCGAGCCTTGTCATCCTCGAGGCGCCGCTCTACGACGACGAAGTGTTCCTCGCACGGCTGCGGGAGTCCGTCCGTTCGCTCGACGTCGGCGAAGCGACGTCACCGGCGACGATGATGGGCCCGGTCATCCGGCCGCCCGACGGTTCCTTGCAGCGGGCGCTGCACACCCTCGATGCCGGCGAGCGCTGGCTCGTCGAGCCGCAGCAACGCGACGACGAAGGGCGGCTGTGGTCACCTGGTGTGCGCCTCGGTGTCGCCGACGGCTCGTGGTTCCACCGCACCGAGTGCTTCGGGCCCGTGCTCGGCGTGATGCGCGCCCGCGACCTCGACCACGCCATCGAGCTGCAGAACGCCGTCGACTTCGGGCTCACCGGCGGAATCCACAGCCTTGACCCGCACGAGGTCGACCGCTGGCTCGAGCGCGTCGAGGTCGGCAACGCCTACGTCAACCGCCACATCACGGGCGCCGTCGTGCGTCGTCAGCCGTTCGGCGGTTGGAAGCGATCGGCTGTCGGACCCGGAGCCAAGGCCGGCGGACCCGGGTACACGAGCCTGTTCACCAGCTTCGACGGACCGGCATGGACGACCGAGGACGCGACAGGGTCGTACGCGGCGGCCTGGCGCGACTGGTTCTCGGCAGTGCACGATCCTTCGGCGCTGCGCAGCGAGCGCAACGCCTTGCGCTACCGCCCGCTCGGCCACGTCGTGGTGCGCTACGACGACACGACGCCCGACGACGACATCGTCCTCGCACAGCGCGCCGCGGCCACAGCCGGAGTGCGACTCGAGCTCGCCGCCAGGCGCCACCGATCAGACGACCAGCTCGCCGCCACGCTCCAGGAGGAGGGCGAGCGGATCGACAGGCTGCGACTGCTCTGCGACGCCGACGACTCGCTGCTGCGGGCGTGCCACGAACGCCACGTTGCCGTCGACCGCGAGCCGATCAGCCGCCACGGCCGCATCGAGCTCGCCCACTGGGTCGTCGAACAGTCCATCAGCGAGACCGCCCACCGCTACGGACGTCTGCTCGAGTCGACCGGCGTCGACCGCCTGCGCGCTCGCTGACGCGACCCCGACGCAAGTATCGCCGGGATCTGCGTGGTCAGTAGGCGGCGAAGAGGTCGACGACGACGATGAAGTCCGTCGCAGCGGGCATGCTGATCGCGTCGTTGCCCTCCTCGCCGAACGCGTCGGCGGCAGGGATCGTGATGACCCGCCGGCCACCGGCCTTCATGCCCTCGAGGCCCTCGAACAGCCCGGGCGGTGTCAACGTCTGGCGCGCGTACTGAACCTCCACCGGGGTGGGCGACGCCCAGGTGCTTTGCAGCTTCTCGCCGGTGTCGCCGCGGTAGGCGATGATGTGGAGGTTGAGCGTCTGGCCGACCTCGATCGCGGCCCCGCTGCCCGGCACGAGATCCTCGGACGTCACCGCGGTCGCACCGGTGGACGGGGTCACCTCGACCTCGGGCTCGTCACCTTCGCTCGTCGCGGGAACGACGGCGGCAACCTGGATCACGAACGACAGTGCGTCGCCGGGCTTGATGATCTCGCCTGAGCCCTGGTCCTTGTACGCCAGCTCGGCGGGGATGTCGAGCTGGCGCACGCCGCCGCGCTTGACCCCGACCAGCCCCTCGTCCCACCCTTCGATGACGCCACCGGCGCCGAGCGTCACGGGGAAGATCTGGCCGGAGTCGAAGTTGTTGTCGAACTCGGTGCCGTCCTCGCTGCGGACGCCGACGTAGTAGACGAGCACCTGGTCGCCGTCCTTCGCCTCGGGTCCCGTGCCCTCCTCGAGGTCGGTGACGACCAGTTCCGTCGGTGACGCGGCGGGGGTCTCGACCTCCGGCTTCGGCGGAGCGGGCTGGGTCGGGATGGGCGCGCCCGTCGTCGCAGGAGTCAAGGAGACGTCGCTGGTGTCACCCGTGCCGCCCGTTGCGGGATCGTCGTCACTGCCGCACGCGGCGCCGACGAGCAGGCCGGACACGAGCACGCAGCGAAAGACCACCTTGGTTCGAAACACGGTGGGACCCTACCGACGATCGAGCCAGCGTGACTCGTCACGTCCCATGGGTGTCGAGGGGCCGCCGTTGGCGAACGGCCACAGCTCCTCGGCGATCCTGCGGTAGTTGCCGGTCGCCCCGAGGTCGCCGAGCAGCGCATACAGGCCGAGGTTGATGCGTTGGATGAACACGAACGCCTTCGGCACGGTGGCGTACTGCGCGATCGGGCTCGATCGGTCGAACGTGTGGCGCACGATGGTGCTTGCGTACTGCTGCGTCCACGTCATCGTGTGGTCCGTGGCGACGGGCTCGTAGAACTGCGAGAAGTACGCCATCACGTCGCCCGTCTCGACCGGCATGCCGGCGGGCAGCAGGCCTGCCGCCTCGACAAGACGGCGAAATCGGACACCGTCGTGCTGCACGGCAGCTGCCTGCACCATGTCGGCGAACGTCGTCGTCTCGGCCGTCGTGAAGTACTTGACGAGACCGAAGTCGAGGAACGTCACGCGCCCATCACCGTGGAACAGGTAGTTGCCGGGGTGCGGGTCCCCGTTGAAGGCGTGCATCCGGTACAGGCTGCGGAACACGAACCGGAAGAGGCACTCCGCCGCGAGATCGCGTTCGCGGTCGTCCCACTCGAGCACATCCGCCCACGTGTGGCCGTCGACCAGGTCGGAGACGAGCACTCGCGACGTCGACAGCTCGGGCATCACGGCGGGCACCGAGATGTACGGATGGTCGCGGTAGTACTCGGCGAAGTGCGCCTGGTTGCGCGCCTCGATGCGGTAGTCGACCTCCTCGGTCAACCGCTCGCGGATCTCCTCGACCATGTCGCTCGGGTCGAGGCCGGCGAAGCCCTGGCGCATGATCATCCCGATCAGCTCGGTGTTGCGCAGATCCGACTCGATGGCCGTGTCGACGCCGGGATACTGCACCTTCACGGCGACAGCCCGTTCACGCCCCGTCGCCGGGTCGACGACGAGCGCACGGTGGACCTGTCCGATCGACGCCGAGGCGATGGGCACAGGATCCCACTCGGCGAAGATCTCGTCAGGTGGCGCCCCGAGCTCGCGCTCGACCACGCCGGCGGCGAGATCGGCGCTCATCGGCGGTGCGCCGGCCTGCAGCGTGGCGAGCGCCTGGCGAACGGGCTCTGGCAGACCGTCGTCGAGGTAGCTCGCCATCTGCCCGACCTTCATCAAGGCCCCCTTCATGTCGCCGAGGCGGGCAGCGACCTGCTCGGCCGATCGCAGTTGCAGCGCCGAGTCGATCTCGACGCGACGTGGCGCCGAGGCGAACAGCTTGCGCGCCGACGCGCTGGCATACGACGAGCCGAGCCCGACGCCGAGTCCGGCGAGCTGGAGATTGCGACGAGTCCGCCCGATCGCCGACAGCGGGCCGTTGCGCCGCGCCGCGCGCAGGACCGCAGCGAGGACGGCAGCGAGGACGACAGCAATGCCGGCAACCGCACCGGCAGCCAGCCACCGGTTGCGAGGACCCCATTTCACGGCAGCGACAAGATCTCGAAGAAGATGGCCACGACGCTGATCCGGGCTGCCTGGTGTTCGATGCCCGATGCCCAGCTGGCGATGCCGACGGCGACGTCCAGTTCCGTTGCGGCGTCGCTGACGGTCGCCAGATTGTCCGGGCCGGTGACGAGCGCGTCCACTCCGTGCAGCGTCATCGACGGCGAGACGGTCAGCCGGCGCGACGTCGCGTGATGTTGGACGAGCGGGTGGCGACCTGGAGGCACGCCGCCATCAGCGCCGGCACAAACTTGCGTGGCTCCGACACGACGGCGGTGTGGTCGGCGTTGACACGCACGATGCGGGCACCAGGGATGCCCTCGGCGAGGCGCAGCTGGCGGCGCGGTGGCACGACCCGATCGGCGGTCGTGACGACGACGGCCGTCGGCACGTCGATCTCGCCGATCCATCCGCTCGACGAGAAGCGTCCGAGCGAACCGCCGGCTTCGAGCACCATCCGCCAGTCGTGGCGTGCCAGCTCCTCGCTCGCCCACGGCTCCCACTGGTCGGTCCTGCGCTGCAGGTAGAGCTGCTGAGTCAGCCATGACTTCGCCTGCGGCGGCGTCAGCCTGGCGAGACCGGCGAGCCCGGTGAGGCCGAGAAACGACACCCGCTCGTTGCGCCGGCCGGCGAAGTACGCCGCCGTGGCACACAGCACGAGGCCCTGCACGCGCTCGGGGTGACGGCGCCACACGAGCTGCGCGACAGGACCGCCCATCGAGTACCCGACAGGGATGAACCGGTCGACACCGAGCTCGGTGGCGAGCGCCGCGGTGTCGTCGGCGCAGTCGCTGAGACGGAACGGCAGTCGTGTCCGCAACCCGCGTCCGTGACCGCGAAGGTCGAAGGCGATGACACGGAAGTGCTTGGCGAGCTCGTGGTAGCAGGTGAAGTAGTTGAGATCTGCGGTCGCCGTCCAGCCGTGCAGCAGCATGACGGTGGGCGCGCCCGGCGGACCGGCCAGCTCGCGGACGTAGAACGTGCCGCGTCGTGGCACGACGACCTCACGGCCCGGCGGGAGCGCGGGAGTGCGCACCGGGCCGCCGGACGAGGACGCAGAGGCCGCGCTCAGGGGGTGTCCACCTCGACGACTTCGACGGACAGCTCGGCGCCGGTGGGCGCCTCGTAGCTGACCTTCTGACCGGCCTTCGCGCCGACGAGCGTCTGGCCGAGCGGCGACGCCGGGCTGAGCACCTCGAGCCCCTCGCGCTGCTCCTCGATCGACCCGACGAAGTAGCGCTGCACCTCGCCGTCGCCCTCGTAGCGCAACGTGACGATGCTGCCCGCCTGCACGGTGCCGTCGTCGACGGCGTCGACGATCTCGCAGTGTTCGAGGATCGACTCGAGCTGGCGGATGCGTCCCTCCATGTGGCCCTGCTCCTCCTTCGCGGCGTGGTAGTCGCCGTTCTCGGACAGGTCGCCCAGCTCGCGGGCGCGTTCGATCTTCTCGGCGATCTGGATGCGGCCGCGGCTCGTCAGATCCTCGAACTCGGCGGTCAGCCTCGTGTGGGCAGCCGGGGTCAGCGGGTGAGTCTCAGACATGGGTGGAAGGGTACCGCCGAGCCCCGACATAGATTTCTCGGGGTATGTCGCATCGAGTTGCCGTGGTCGGAGGGGACGGGATCGGACCGGAGGTGATCGCGGAGGCGTTGAAGGTGGTCGCGGCGGCCGGCGTCGCCCTCGAGACGACCGACTTCGATCTCGGTGGCGCCCGTTACCTGCGTGACGGCGAGATCCTGTCCGACGAGACACTCGACGAGCTGCGAGGTCATGACGCCATCCTTCTCGGAGCGGTCGGGACGCCCGACGTGCCCCCCGGTGTGATCGAGCGTGGGCTGCTGCTGAAGATGCGCTGCGAGCTCGACCTCTACGTGAACGTCCGCCCGTTCGTGGCGGACAGCCACGACTTCGTGGTGATCCGTGAGAACACCGAGGGCCCGTACGTCGGCGAGGGCGGCGTGCTGCGCAGAGGCACGCCGCACGAGGTGGCGACGCAGGGCAGCGTCAACACCCGCAGGGGCGTCGAGCGCTGCATCCGCTACGCCTTCGAGACGGCGTCGACGCGGCCGCGCCGCCACGTCACGCTCGTGCACAAGACGAACGTGCTGACGTTTGCTGGTGACCTGTGGCAACGGGCGTTCGACGACGTCGCCGCAGAGCACCCCGACGTGAGCACGGCGTACCATCACGTTGACGCGGCGTCGATCTACTTCGTGCAGGATCCGGGCCGCTACGACGTGATCGTCACCGACAACCTGTTCGGCGACATCCTCACCGATCTCGGCGGTGCCGTGTCGGGCGGCATCGGGTTCGCCAGCTCCGCCAACCTCAACCCGGCTCGCACGGGTCCGAGCATGTTCGAGCCCGTGCACGGCTCGGCCCCCGACATCGCCGGCACGGGCAGCGCCAACCCCACGGCAGCGATCCTGTCAGCGGCGATGATGCTCGACTTCCTCGGCGAGCCGGACGCCGCCGAGCACATCCGCACCGCATGCCAGGCGCCACCTGAGGGCACGACTGCGTTCGTGGGTGACGAGATCGCCGCGCGAGTGACAGACTGACGTCCCTATGCCCATCACATCGACGTCCAAGATCTGGATGAACGGAGAGCTCGTCGACTGGGAGCAGGCACAGGTCCACGTACTGACGCACACACTGCACTACGGCTCTGGCGTGTTCGAGGGCATCCGCGCCTACGAGACGTCGGAGGGCCCCGCCGTGTTCCGGCTGACCGAGCACATCGTGCGGATGCACAACTCGGCGAAGATCATCGGCATGACGATCCCGTACTCGGTCGACGAGCTGGTCGCGGCGACGAAGGCGACCGTCGCCTCGACCGGCCTGCCGTCGTGCTACGTGCGACCGATCGCCTATTACGGGTACGGCGAGATGGGGCTCAACACACTGCCCTGCTCGGTCGACGTCGCTATCGCCTGCTGGCCGTGGGGGGCCTACCTCGGCGACGACGCCGTGGAGAAGGGCGTGCGGATGAAGATCTCGTCGTGGACGCGTCACGACCACAACACGATGCCGCCGGCGTCGAAGACGACCGGGAACTACGTCAACTCGTCGCTCGCCAAGGTGGAGGCGCTCAACGCCGGCTACGACGAGGCGGTGATGCTGGCGCCCAACGGGCTCGTCGCCGAGTGCACGGGCGAGAACATCTTCGTCGTCCGCAACGACACGATGATCACGCCGCCGCTGTCGGCGGGCGCGCTGGAGGGCATCACACAGAGCTCGGTGATGACGATCGCACGCGATCTCGACATCGCCTGCGTCGTCGACAACATCGCCCGCAGCGACCTCTACATCGCAGAGGAGATGTTCGTCTGCGGCACGGCAGCGGAGGTGTCGTCGGTGAACTCGGTCGACGACCGGGCGATCCCGTGCCCCGGCCCGAAGACCAAGGCGATCGCCGAGACGTACGCCCGTGCGGTGCGCGGCGAGGAGCCCCGCTACAAAGAGTGGTGCGAGCTCGCCGAGTAGGGAGGCGGCGCGAACCCCCCGTCGGCGTCTGTGTCACGAACAACGTCGGGACTCGTCGTTGTTCGTGACTCAGATCCGGAGGACAAGGTCTGTGTCACCACAAACACCGGGACTCGGCGTTGTTCGTGACTCAGATTCGGGGACGAGCCGAAAACAAGTACCGCCCCGGGGCGCTCCGGCCGAAGCCGATTCGCCACCGGGGCGGTGGTTCGAACGATCCACCAGCGATCGACCTTCACGCGTTAGCGTGACGCTCGATCACAAAACATCGCCCGTCGGACACGTCACCGAAGTGACAGTTCGGCGGGCGATGCCGCATTTGTGGGGCGATCTCCCGGGCGCCGGTTGGGACGGCTCCCGTTCGAACTCCCCGGTTCCGGCGCTGTGTGAACTCCGGCGCCCCGAAGGGCTCCGGCGTGCCGCCGACCCGAAGGCCGGTGGCGACAACTCCGACTCCCCGAAGGGACTCGCAGCCCCGATCACGGTCCCGGAGGACCCTGACCGGCCGATTCGGTGTCCCGGAGGACCCCGATCCGAGTCACTCGCCACCCCGAAGGGTGCCGAGCCACAATGCCAGGCGATTCCGCCCTGCCGTGGTCCCGAAGGACCGCAACCCCGAAGGGTCTCGGCGCCGACGGCAACCCGAAGGTCACCCTCGAAGCGGAACCAAGTGTCGGATTCGACCCGACGTCCCGAAGGACTCCGGATCCCCTCCAACGTGGTCCCGAAGGACCAATGAGTGGTTCGTTCTGCACCGGGGCCGCATCCACGCTCTTGGGGTGAGCAAGACCGTGTTTGCGTTCTCCGGTACGGCGCACACTCTGGCGACTGCTTCACGAAACGTCAAGGGAATTCTCACAAGTCACAGGCTTATCCCCGACCTTTTTTCGATGTCCCCAGAAACGTTGCGTTCATCCACCGTTGAGCCAGCCGTTGTCCACAGGACACGCGCCCGCTTCGCTGAATTGCGTCGAGGACGGTGAAACCCGATTGAATGGAGTCTGATGTCGCCGAACAGGATCTCGCTGACCAGCATCATCATCATCGTGTAGTGCACTCGGCCCGACGCCGAGTGCACGTTCAGAGCCGCCCAGCCGGGCGGCTCTCGTCATTTCCGGGAGTGGATCCATGACCACCGACAACACCAGCGGTCGCTCGACGATCGAGGTCTTCGACACGACGCTGCGCGACGGCCTGCAGGTCGAGGGCGTCTCGGCCACCGTGGAGGACAAGCTGCGGATCGCCGAGCAGCTCGACCTCCTTGGCGTGACGTTCATCGAGGGCGGCTGGCCCGGTGCCAACCCCAAGGACATCGAGTTCTTCGCCCGTGCACAACACGAGCTGCACCTCGCCGACGCCACGCTCGTGGCGTTCGGTTCGACGCGGCGGCCACGCGGCAAGGTCGACGACGACGCCACGCTGCGCAACCTCGTCGAGGCGAACACGCCGTCCGTGTGCATCGTGGCGAAGAGCTCGGCGTACCAGGTGACCCAGGCGCTGCAGTCGACGCTCGACGAGGGCGAGGCGATGATCGCCGACTCGGTCCAGTTCCTGACCGGCGAGGGCCGCCAGGTGCTCGTCGACATGGAGCACTTCTTCGACGGGTTCGCCGAGAACCCCGAGTTCTCGATGCGGGCGATCGAGGCAGCCGTCGTGCGCGGCGCCTCCCACGTCGTGCTGTGCGACACCAACGGCGGCACGCTGCCCGACCGCGTCGGCGAGATCACGTCCGCCGTGGTCGCCCACGTCGGCAGCGACGTCACGGTCGGGATCCACTGCCACGACGACACCGGCTGCGCCGTCGCCAACTCGCTCGCGGCCGTGCGCGCCGGCGCCGGACACGTGCAGGGCACGCTCAACGGGCTCGGCGAGCGAACCGGCAACGCCAACCTCACGACCATCATCGGCAACCTGCAGCTGAAGCTCGGCCACGAGTGCATCCCGCCCGGCCGCATCGAGCGCCTCACCGTCGTCAGTCATCATGTCGCCGAGCTGCTCAACCGGGCAGTGAACCCGCAGGCCCCGTACGTCGGCTCGTCGGCGTTCGCCCACAAGGCGGGACTCCACGTCAGCGCCATCGCACGGGCGAAGGACGCCTATGAGCACGTCGACCCGGCGCTCGTCGGCAACAGCACGCACTTCGTCGTCAGCGAGATGGCCGGGAGGGCCACGATCGCAATGAAGGCGGACGAGCTCGGCCTCGAGCTCGACGGTCCCGCCACCAACA
>JACDGA010000151.1 GCA_013815505.1 Acidimicrobiia bacterium | reverse complement strand
CACGGAGGCGACCGCCTCGGCATCATCGGCGGGGCGGTCGAGCAGGCGGACGAACGCCGCCCGCCCTTCGGTCGAGAACGTCGGGACTCCCCACACCTGGAGCCCCTCGACGGAGGCGACGTGCTCCTTCTCGATGGTGGCGAGGGCAAACCCGCCGTCGACTTCCGCCCACGCCGCGTCGACGTCGACGTCGGTCGCGGCGAGCACCTCGTCGAGCCGAGCCCGGTCGCGCAGGTCGCCGCCCGAGTCGTGGCGGAGCGCGAAGAGCCCGGCGTGGACGTCGAGGAAGTGCTGCGGCTGCGTGTCGCGCACGGCGATGCCGAGCTGGAGTGCGAGGAGGCCGCTGTCGTCGGCTGGACGAGTCCAAATGTCGGACTCCCCCTCTTCGACGTGTGCCTGGCCGAGCGAGAACGGCACGAACGTCACGTCCCAGTCGGCGCCGGCGCGCAGCCCGCGCACGACGTGGTCGTGGGCGATCCGGGCGTAGGGGCAGCGATAGTCGAAGTTGATGGTGAACGGACGGGCCATGGTGGGGGTCAACGCCGCCGCCTCGGCGATCATTCCCGCCGAGTGAAGGGTCAGGCGAGGAGTTGGCTGCGCAGCAGCCTGCGCGACACAGCCCGCCCGGCCACCCCGAGCACGGCGCCGACCGCAAGACCGGCCACCACGTCGGACGCGTGGTGGACGCGCACGTGGATCCTGCTCGCGGCGACGACGATGGTGATGGGCGTCCACAGCAGGGCACTGCGCGGGCCCTCCTGGTCGGTCAGCACGACGGTGGCGAACGCCGCCGACGAGGCGTGACCCGACGGGAAGCTGGACGTCCGTGGGCGTCGCACCTCGAGGCCCGGCTCGCCCGCGATCGTGGGGCGGGGACGGTTGAAGACCCGTTTCATGCCCTGGTTGACGACGAGGCTCTCCGCTCCCAGCAGACCGGCGAACACGAGGCTTCGGCGCAGGCCACGGCGGCCCTCGATCATCACTCTCGCGACGCCGACGAGGTGCCACACGAGGCTCATGTCGCCGAGTGTGCTCGCCGCCCGGAACACGGTGTCGGGCGCGGGACGGCCGCGCATCGGCTCGAACGCCCGGTCGACGACACGGTCGAACGAGGCGAGCCGGGGGCCGAGCTGGTACCGGCCGGGCGCCGGGCGCGCCCGTATCATCGGGCGACGGCGCCGGGTCGCAGCGGTGCCTCGACCGCCGCCAGCGCCGGCTCGCCACCGAACTCGGGACACCACTGCTGGAACGAGCAGTAGTCGCAGAGCGGGCCCTTGCGGGCACGGAAGTCGCCCGTGCGGCAGGCCCGCTCGACGGCGTTGAACACCGCGTTGGTGCGGGTGGTGACGAACTGCACGGATCGGTCGGTGGGTCGCGCCTCGATCGTCTCACCGCTCGACAGGTACATCAGCCGGATCGCCTTCGGTCGCACGCCGAGCACGCTCTCGCACAGGAACGAGTAGAAGTGGACGCCGCCGAGACGGCGCTGCTCGAAGTTGGGCGACGGCGCCCGACCGGTCTTGTAGTCGGTGACGATCAAACCGCCGTCGTCGTCGAGCTCGAGCCGGTCGATGATGCCGCGCAACGACAGCGCACCGGTGCTCGCCTCGAGCCGCAGCTCGAGGCCGATGGCGCGCACCTGGCGTGGATCCTCCATCTGCAGGTAGCGGTCGAGGAGGCGTCGGGCCTGGTCGTGGAACGCGGCGGTCGATTCGTCGTCGAGAGCGAGCGCGCACATCTCCGGATCCGTGCCGTACTCGATGATCGCCCTGTCGAGGCAGCGGTGCACGAGCTCGGGTGTGCGCTGATCTGATGGCTCGCACATCGTGAGCTCGAGCGCGCGGTGCACGAGTGAGCCCCGCACGGCTGCGACGTTGGGCACCTCGGGCAGCTTGTCGATGGAGGCGAACCGGAACGAGAGCGGGCACGACGTGAACGCCTCGACGCGGCTCGGTGACAGGCTCGTCGGCGCCGGGTAGGCGGGTGCATCGACCATCAGACTCATCCTGGATCATCGTACGGGAGGGGTGTGACAGGAGCGCGGAGCCTCCGCGTCCGATCGGCTGCCGGTCAGTCGCCCGATCAATTTGCCGGTCAGCCGAGGTCGGGCTGACAGGCGTCGCGCACCAGCTCGGCGACGACATCGGGACGCGTCATCGGGCCGAAGTGGTCGAGATCGAGCCGTGCGAGGTAACTCCCGTGGGGCAGCGCCTCTGCGACATGCGGCGCCATGACGGTGGGGTTCTCGTGGGGCCGCTTCGTCCCGGCGATGACCGTGACCGGGATCTCGATGCTCGAGAGCAGGTCCCAGACGTGCGCATCGAACGCCCGCCGGAACGTCTCCGCCTCGTACCCCGGGTCGCACTTCAGCCGCACCTCGCCGCCATCGGCCGTGAACCCGTGCGACACGTACGCCCACAGCGCATCGGGATCGAACGCGGCGAGCGGCGGCTTGTTGGCGTAGTTGGCGAACGCCTCGTCGATCGATCCGAACGTCGCTCTTCGTCGACGCGCGGCGGCCACGAGCGGGGTCGAGTCGGGGTCGACGTCGTCGGGGAAGCCGATGCCGGGCGGGGAGATGATCGGTTCGTACAGGACGAGCCGGCGGAACAGGCCCGGGCGTCGACTCGCCGCCATCACGAGACCGGCTCCGCCGAGCGAGTGGCCGAAACCGAACAGACCTCCGGTCGCGCCAGGCTCCTGCGACAGGGCGACGGCCACGGCCTCTGCGTCGTCGCCGAATCCGGACCACGCCGCAGAGCCGTCGGGCGGCGCCGGGGTGTCGCCGTGGCCCCGGTAGTCGAGTGCGACGGTGCCGAATTGGTGTGCGAGCCCGCGTGCCATCGGCTCGTAGCACCACCCGTGGAAGCCGGTGGCGTGCGAGATGAGCAGCGGCGGGCCGGTTCCGCCGAAACGGTGGACGGCGACGTCGCCGACGTGGTCGGTCACACGTCTCCCGCGATCAGCGGCGGCGGCGCCACCAGGCGGCGACGAGGCGGTCGAGCAGGGCGCCGAGGGCCAGCGCGATCACGATGGCGACCCAGGTCTGCGCCTCCACCTGGAAGGCCCAGAAGCTGACGTCGATCGTGTCGCGGTTGGCGAGCACGAAGATCAGCGCGGCGACGGCGATGACGATGAGTGCGATGAGCGTCGGCGAGGGACCGCTCCGCCCGCTCTGCACCGACTCACGGTCGTGATCTCGTGTCGAGTACTCGGTCATCGATGGATCCTACGCACCGGCCTGCTGGAGGAATGTCACGTACAGACCGGTCTCGTCGGCGATGCCGGTCGGAACCGAATACCCGTCGCGATCGGTGATCTCTTCCCAGTGCTCGCG
This sequence comes from Acidimicrobiia bacterium, assembly GCA_013815505.1. GTDB lineage: Bacteria > Actinomycetota > Acidimicrobiia > Acidimicrobiales > Ilumatobacteraceae > JACDHN01. Next base: position 1,782 of record JACDGA010000151.1, on the reverse strand, counting down.
CACGTCCTCTGGCGACAGCTCGCGGCTGCCCCAGCCCGCTGTCTCGGCGACGAAGACCTCGGCGATGCGCCCACCGCCGACGGAGAACACGCGGCCGGTCGGCTCGCACGACTCGTGCGCGAGGTATGTCACGAGCGGCGAGACGTACTCGGGCGTCACGGAGTCGCCGAACGCGCCGAGCAGGTCCTCGGTCATCCGTGTTTTCGCCAGCGGCGCGATCGCGTTCGCCTTGACGTTGTGCTTCGCCCCTTCGATGGCGAGCACCTTCGTGAACCCGACGAGCCCCATCTTCGCCGCGCCGTAGTTGGCCTGGCCGAAGTTGCCGAACAGCCCGGCCGCAGACGAGGTAGAGATGACGCGCCCGTAGCTCTGCTCTCGCATCTGCTTCCACGCCGGAGCGGTGACGTTGAACGCTCCCTTGAGGTGGACGTCGAGCACTCCCTGCACGAGGTCGTCGGTCATGTTGTGGAACGACTTGTCGCGCAGGATGCCGGCGTTGTTGACGAGGATGTCGACCCGCCCGAAGGCGTCGAGCGCGGTCTTCACGATCGCCTCGCCACCCTCGACGGTGGCGACCGTGTTCGTGTCGGCGACCGCCTCGCCGCCTGCGGCCTTGATCTCCTCGACCACCTTGGCGGCGGCGCCCTGGTCGCTGCCGGTGCCGTCGACGGAACCGCCGAGGTCGTTCACGACGATGAGCGCCCCGCGCCCCGCCATCAGCAGCGCGTGCTCGCGCCCGAGCCCGCCGCCGGCGCCCGTGATGATCGCTACCTGTCCGTCGAACCCCAGCTCGTCACTCATGGGCCGCAACGTAGCGTGCGCAGGCTGTTCGTCGACGTCCGCTTCGCATTCTCCTCGCGCCGCATGTTTTCGCTGAGAGCAGGTGGTGGACCGGTAGGTCGAGCGCTGGGAGGTGTGTGCCTCCGGGCGTAGCGTGGGGGGTGATGGAGCCTCGCGAGCGTGCCGAGCCGCCGATCGATCCCAGCGACGCCGACGCCGACGTCGTCATCCGCCCTCACGACAGCACGCGCGCGGCAGGCGTCGATGCGGTGACGAGCACCGTCGCCGTCACGCTGCGCCAGGCGGGCTGGCGATCCACGCTGCCGCTGCTGGCGAAGCTCAACCAGCGCGACGGGTTCGACTGCCCCTCGTGTGCCTGGCCCGATCCGAAGCACCGTTCGGTCGCCGAGTTCTGCGAGAACGGCGCGAAGGCTGCGGCGGACGCCGCCTCCTCCGCGCGGCTGACGCCTGAGTGGTTGGCGACGCAGACGATCGACGAGCTCGCCGCCCGCAGCGACCAGTGGTTCAACGACGCCGGCCGGCTGACGGCACCAATCGTGCGCCGCAAGGGGAGCGATCGCTACGAGCCGATCAGCTGGGAGGACGCGCTGGCGATGGCGGGCAAGCGACTCGCGTCGCTGCCCGACCCGAACCGGGCCGCGTTCTACACATCCGGCCGAGCGTCCAACGAGGCGGCGTTCCTGTACCAGCTGTTCGTCCGCGAGCTCGGGACGAACAACCTTCCGGACTGCTCGAACATGTGTCACGAGTCGTCCGGTGTCGCGCTCGCGCCGACGGTCGGCATCGGCAAGGGGAGCGTCACGCTCGAGGACATCGAGGTAGCTGACGTCGTGATCGTCATCGGCCAGAACCCCGGCACGAACGCCCCGCGGATGCTCACCGCGTTGCAGCGCGTCGTCGAACACGGCGGTTCGATCGTGTCCGTCAACCCGATGCGTGAGCGTGGACTGGTCGGGGTGCGCAACCCGCAGGACTTCTCAA
>JACDGA010000150.1 GCA_013815505.1 Acidimicrobiia bacterium | reverse complement strand
TCGTTCTGGATAGTGCTCACGTCGTCGGCGATGTCGAACCTCGCTGACGGCGTGTTCAAGGTGGCGCTGCCGTTGTTGGCGGTGCGCCTCACCCGTTCACCTGCCCTCGTGGCGGGCCTGCAGCTGGTGCAGACGCTGCCGTGGCTGCTCGGTGCGTTGCACATCGGCGCGTTGATCGACCGCTCCGACCGGCGGCGCACGATGATCCGTGCCAACGTCGTCAGGGCATCGTTCGTCGCGGTACCAGCGATCGCCATCGCCCTCGACCGCGGCTCGCTGTGGCTGCTCTACGTCGCGGCGATCGGGACCGGCGTCGCCGAGGTCTTCTACGACACCGCGGCGCAGTCGATGCTGCCGTCGATCGTCGACCGTTCGCGACTCGATCGCGCGAACGGCCGTCTTTTCGCCGTCGAGCTCGGCTCGCAGGAGTTCGCCGGACCACCGCTCGCCGGTCTGCTCGTGGCGGCTGCGCTGATGTTGCCGTTCGCGACGTCGGCGGTGCTGTGGGTCGTCGCCATCGTGGCGCTCACCTTGCTGCGGGGTCAGTTCCGCCCCGTGCTCGACGGCGAGCGCACGTCGATCCGCTCCTCGGTCGCGGAAGGGCTTGCGTTCCTGCGCGCCCGCCCCGTGCTGCGAACGATGGCGCTGATGGTCGGGATGACCAACCTGGCCACCAGTGCAGTGTTCGCCGTGCTCGTGCTGTTCGCCGTCGGACCCGGTTCGGAGATGGAGCTGTCCGAGCCGGCGTTCGGTGTGCTGTTCGCCACGATGGCCGTCGGCGGGCTCGTCGGCGGGCTGAGCGCCGAACGGGTGCAGGCTCGGATCGGGCGTGCGCGGGCGCTGACGCTGACGGTGTTCGGGATGATCGCCTACGTCATTATCCCTGCGCTCACCACGAACATCGTGATCATCGGCACCGTCTTCTTCGCAGGCGGCGTCACGAACATGCTGTGGAACGTCACCACCGTCTCGTACCGCCAGCGCGTCACGCCCGACCACCTGCTCGGCCGCGTGAACAGCGCCTACCGGCTCGTGGCGTGGGGGACCAGGCCACTCGGCGCCGTCGTCGGTGGCGTCCTCGGCCAATGGCTCGGCGTGCGCAGCGTCTTCCTCGTGATGGGCATGCTCACCGCAGCTGTCCTCATCCCGAACCGCCTCATCACCGAGGCGGCACTCGCCGAGGGCGAGCAGCAGCGGTGAGTGTCAGTCGGGCGCGCCGTCCAGTGCGGCGCGGAGCTCGGCGACGGCCTGCGGTCCCGACGTCACCTTGATCGTGGTCATGCCCATCGCACGAGCCGGCTTGAGGTTGATGCCGAGGTCGTCGAGGAAGATGCACTCCTCCGGCTCGACGCCGAGTCGCTCGCAGGCGATCTCGTAGAAGCGCGGCTCGGGCTTGCGAACCCCGATCACCGACGACTCCACGACATCGTCGAACAACGACATGACGGCGGCGATCTCGCTTCCGGTCTGCGGACTGCTGTTGACGACGTTGTTCGTGAGGCACGCCGTCAGCAACCCCCTCCGGCGGACATCCTCGATCGCCTCCACCATCTCGTCGCGGATCGATCCGGCGAGGAGGGCGACGACGACTGCGCCACGGACGCGGTGCCCGAAGATCGCCGACTCGTCGCCGAACGCACTGTCGAAGCCGTCACCGTCGAGCTCGGCCCGTTCGAGACGCGCCCACGCGTTCGAGTCGGGATCACGGGCGTTGACGCCGCGAATGAAGTCGTGCGGTAGCCCGTTGGCCCGTTCGTACTCGTTGAACGCGTCGAACGGGCTCGTGAGCACGACACCGCCGAGATCGAACAGCACCGCGCGAGAGGTGGTGGCGCGAGGCGAGCGGGTCACGTGGGCGACTCTATGGCTGACCGTACGATGTGGCCCATGCACCGAACAGCTGCCGCGGCGGCAGCCCTGTGTCTCCTCGCAGCCGCGTCGGCGTGCACGTCCGAGCGTGAGTCGTCCGCCACCCCGATCGGCACGGAAACCGTGACGTCGGCATCGGGGTCGAGGTCGGGGTCAGCGTCCGCGACAGCCGCCCAGACGACAGACTCCCCGACGACGGAGGGCACCGACGACTCGTCCGACGGCACGGGTTCCGGTCCCACCACGACGCCCACGACGGGACCCGCCGCCACCACCATCCCGGCCGGCACGGTGCTCGTCGAGTCGTCCACGCTCGGCATCGCGTTCGCCGTGCCCGAGACGTACACCGAGCTCGATCCCACCGAGCTCGGCGACGACTTCTACACCGCTCCGGCGTTCGAGGAGCTCGCACTGCGCGCCGGGCTCTCGGCCGAGGAGTTCGAGCTGTTCCTGAACGAGACGGTCGACCTCTACGTCTTTGCGCCGGCGACGTCGGAGGGCTACGTCGACAACATCACGGCGCAGGGTCTCGAGGGCACGGCGCTCCCGTCCGAGGACCAGCTCAGCCAGACGCTGCAGGGCCTCGGAGCCACGGATCTCCAGGTGGAGACGACCAGCGCCGGTGACGTCGACTACGTGCGAGGGGTATACACCTTGATGATTGGCAACCAAGCCGTCTTTGGCGTCGACACGCAGCTGCTGCTCGACGGCAGCCTCGTCGAGCTCACAGTGACGGCGTCGTCTCGCGACATCGCCGACGAGCTCGGCACGGTCGTGCTCGGCACGGTGAGGTCCGTCTGATGGCGCAACAGCGAGGCGACCTGGTGGTGGTCGACGGCTCCAACATCGCCACAGAGGGACGATCGAAGCCGAGCCTCGCCCAGCTCAGCGATGCCGTCATGGCGTTCATGGAGGAGCATCCCGACATCACCGTCACCGTCGTCGTCGACGCCTCCTTCGGTCACCGGATCGACGCCGTCGAGGTGAAGGACTTCGACGCCGGCGTCGCCAACAACGAGCTCGTGACGCCCCCGGCCGGTGCCATCGGCCGCGGCGATGCGTTCGTGCTCAGCATCGCCAACAAGGTCGGCGCCAAGGTGCTCAGCAACGACTCGTTCCAGGAGTTCCACGGCACCTATGAGTGGCTGTTCGACGAGGGTCGCCTGATCGGCGGCAAGCCGGTGCCCAACGTCGGCTGGGTGTTTGTCGAACGCCTCCCCGTTCGTGGCGCCGTCAGCCGCAAGGTGACGAAGGGTGGCGGCGGCACGAAGCGGACGAGCCGGCGCACGGCGGCCACGACGAGTGTCGACCAAGAGCGAGCGGCGAGGGCGACGGCGATGGCCGAAGGGCGCCTGCCGCCGGCGCCGCGAGGCGACAAGGTGCCCGTCGAGGAGTCGGCGCAGCCACCGGCCGAGCGCGGGCGCGGGCGTTCACGGCGAGCGCAGCAACTGCCGTCGACCCCGGCGCCCGATGTCGCCGCAGTGGACGAGGCACGCGAGCCGCGGGTGCCCGAAGCGGTCAACGAGCTGCTGCCGTTCATCGAGTTCGTCGAGCACCATCCGCTCGGCACGAGCGTCAACGCCGTCGTCGAGTCGTACTCGTCTCACGGCGCGTACGTCACGATCGAGGATGTGCGCGGTTATGTCCCGCTGCAGCTGATCTCGGACCCGCCGCCACGCAGCGCACGCAAGGCGATGGCGGTCGGCGATGCCATCACGTTGGTCGTCGCCAGCTTCTCGCCGGCACGGCGCAGCATCGACCTCGCCTTCCCGGCGATGGCGGCGTCGCTGGATCTCCCCGAGCCGCTCCCCGTCGAGGCCGTCGCCGACAAGAAGCCGGCACGAAAGCGCGCCGCGTCGACGAAGAAGGCCGCAGCGAAGACCACCGCTGCGACCACTAAGGCGTCTTCGGCCACGACGAAGAAGGCGGCGGCGCCCTCGACGAGGAAGACAGCAGCGAAGAAGACGACCGCCTCGACTTCTGCACGCCCTGCGAGCGCCCCTGCGACTCAGGCGAGAGAGGGCGCGGCGCAGAAGCCGACGCCCACGCCCGACACGCCGCCGGCGCCCCGCGCTTCGAGACAGAGCGCAGCGAAGAAGACATCGGGGAAGAAGGCAGCGGGGAGGAAGGCAGCGGCGAAGAAGTCGACGGCGAAGCAGTCGACCGCCAGCACCCCCACGGCGACTGCGACGAAGGCGGTGAGGATGACGAAGAAGGCCGCCGCGAACACTGCGCCGGCGACCACGTCCACCACCGGCACGCCCGCGGCGAAGCGGTCGACCGCCAAGCGGTCGACGTCCAAGCGGGGAGCGACTCCGAGATCGGCGGCGACGCCCACCTCGCAGGACGGTGCCTCGTGATCCGCCTCGCGACGTGGAACGTCAACTCGCTCAAGGTCCGCCAGGAGCGCGTCGAGGAGTGGCTGGCGCAGGTCGAGCCCGACATCGTCTGCCTGCAGGAGACGAAGCTCGCCGACGCAGCGTGGCCGGCGATGTCGTTCAGCGCCCTCGGTTACGACAGCGTCCACCACGGGCAGGGTCAGTGGAACGGCGTGGCGATCCTGTCCAAGGTTGGCCTCGACGACCCCGTCGCCAACTTCGCCGACGGCGGCGAACCCGACGTCGATGCGCGCGTCGTCGCAGCCACGTGTGGCGGTATCCGGGTGACGAGCGTCTATGTCCCCAACGGCAGGGCGCTCGATCACGAGCACTACCAGTACAAGCTGCAATGGCTCGACCGGCTCGCCGGTCAGCTGTCCGACAGTGGAAGTGCCGATGATCCGATGGTCATCGCCGGCGACTTCAACATCGCGCCGTACGACGACGACGTCTACGACCCCGGCAAGTTCGTCGACGCGACCCACACGAGCGAGCCCGAGCGCCAGCGCATCACCGCGTTTGGCGACTGGGGCCTGCACGACCTCGTGCGCGACCACGTCGGCACGGGCAACGTCTACTCGTGGTGGGACTACCGCCGCGGCGACTTCCACGAGGGCCGCGGCATGCGCATCGATCTCGTGCTCGCCACGTTGCCGGTGGCCGAGCGCGTGGAGTGGGCGATCATCGATCGCAACGCCCGCAAGGGCAAGTTGCCGAGCGATCACGCACCCGTCGTCGTCGACCTGCGCGACTGATCCGTCGCCGTCAGTGGGCGGGATCGGTGCAGGTTGCGCAGGTGCCGTCGACGGCGAAGTGCGCCGGGCGCATCTCGAACCGGTAGCGCCGCGCGACCTCCGCAGCCATCGAGACGAACTCG
>JACDGA010000149.1 GCA_013815505.1 Acidimicrobiia bacterium | reverse complement strand
AACCCGCCACCGGTACGCGCCTACCAGTCGGGCTCATGGGGCCCGAACGCCATCCACCAGCTCGTCGCCCCCCACGCCTGGCGCCTCCCCTTCGAACGCGCCTGGCGCGAGTGACGCCGAATCCTTCTCTCTGGGCTCAGGGGAGGGAGCGGCGGAGGAAGTCGAGTTGGTGGAGGAGGAGGTTTTCGGCGACGACTTCTTGCGGGGTCATGTGCGTGACCCCGACGAGCGGGAGGACCTCGTGGGGCTTGCCGGCGGCGAGCAACGCCGACGAAAGCCGCAGCGTGTGCGCTGCGACGACGTTGTCGTCGGCGAGGCCGTGGATGATCAAGAGCGGACGGGTGAGCTGGTCGGCGATCGGCAGTAGCGAGCTGGCGTCGTAGGGCGCGGGATCGGAGCCGGGATCGCCGAGGTAGCGCTCGGTGTAGTGCGTGTCGTAGAGCCGCATCTCCGTGACCGGGGCCCCGGCAATCGCGGCGTGGAACACGTCGGGACGCCGCAGCACGGCGAGCGCGGCGAGGTAGCCACCGAACGACCAGCCCCGGATCGCCACCCGATCGAGGTCGCAACGCACGCCGAGGTCCTGCTGTTCGAGCCACGCCGCCGCCGCCTCGAGGCCCTCCACCTGGTCGTCGAGCGGCGCGGTGGCGAGGTCGCCGTGCACGGCTCGCTCCCACGCGTGGCCGCGTCCCGGTGTGCCACGCCCGTCCGTGACCACCACGACAAAGCCCTGGTCGGCGAACCACTGCGACGTGAGGTACGGCGCACGGGCGGCGAGGACGCGCAGCGCGTGCGGGCCGCCGTAGGGGTCGAGCAGCACCGGAAGCGCGGCGTCGAACTTCGATCGATCCGACGGCACGAGCACCGCCGTGGCGAGCTCGTGGCGCGACGACCGCAGCAGGTGGACCTCGGGATGCACGAGCGGTGTCTCGGCGAACGACTCGATGACGACACCGCCGAGCGTCGCCGTGTACGTACCGAACTCGTCGAGCGTCGCCGATCTGATCACGACCGTCTCGCCGCCGCAGACCGCGCTGTGCACGCCGGGCTCGTCGGTGAGCGCCTCGTTGGTGCCGTCGGGGAGGAGCCGCCACACGTGCTGCACGGTCGCATCGGCCACGGGGTTGGCGGTGTACACGATGCCGGTCTCGGTGGCGTCGAGCACGGCCCGCACCTGCTGATCGGCCGGTGTCGTCACGGCGCCACCCACGAGAAGTCGGCGCGCACCGTCACGGTCCGCGCACACGACGAGCCGTTCGAGGTGATCGTGGCGCGGCGATCCCGGGACGAGCTCGACCCACTGCTCGTCCTGATCGGCGAACAGGCCGATGGTGTTGCCCGTGTCGCGATCGGCCCGAACGACGGCGAGCGTGCGCTGATCGCGTGACTGCAGCGTGAGCACGAGACCGTGGTCGTCCCAGCGGACGTCGGCGAGGTACGGGAAGGCGTCACGATCCCATCGCACCTCGACCTCCTGCTCGTCGCCGTCGAGCGGCAGCAGGAAGAGGCGCACATCGGCGTTGTCGCTGCCCGCCGAGGGATAGCGGTGTTGGACGGGAGGGCTCGCCGGATCGGACGGATCCGCGATCGTCCACAGCGGGACGGCCGCAACGTCCACCCGGCAGGCGGCGATCGTGGTGCCTTCCGGGCTCCACCAGAACCCGCGCTGACGGTCCATCTCCTCGGCGGCGACGAACTCGGCGGAGCCCCACGACACCGTGTCGGGCTCGTCGGGGTCGTCACCGGCGAGCACCCGCCAGCTGCCGTCGAGCTCGCCGATGCAGAGCAGCCGGCCGCTGACATACGCCACCCGCTGTGCGAGCGGGTCGGGGCGTGGGTCGAACACCGGCCCGGCGACGGCGAGCTCGCGAGCGGTGCCGTCTACGAGGCTGGCGACGAACAGGCGGCCGGCGATCGTGAAGGCGGCGACGGCCACGGCATCGTCAGTGGCGTAGCTCGTGATCCCGCCGCCGGATTCGCGTACCCGTTCGCGTCTGGCGCGCTCCTCGGCGGGGAGGTCGGCTTCGTCGAGGTCGCCGAGGAGCGTCGACGGGTCGGCGACGACGCGCTCGGCCCCTGTTCCGGCGTCGATGGTCCACAGCGCGTTGACCGGGTCGACACCGCTGCGCGAGCGCAGGAACACGATGCGCGAGCCGTCTGTGGACACCGTGATCGTGCGCGGCTCGCCGAGGGTGAAGCGACGCGTCCGCGCGTACTGACGTGGGAATGTGTCGCCGTCGGCCATCGACGAGATCGTAAGCGGGCGCCCCGTCAAGCGCGAGATGCGATGGCGTCGACGATCAGCTGCCACACGGCGTCCGCGTCGAGCGACACCAGCACGTCGGTGTTCGCCGGAGGACGCTCGCGCAACCGACGCCGATCGATGACCGTCATCCCCGCCGTGTGCTCGCCGTAGGTCTCGACGACGACGTGTCGGGGCGCACGCTCGAACAGATGCGGGTGCGTCAGCGCCAGCACGGCACAAGGATCGTGCACGGGTGCGCCGTCGATTCCCTCGTTCCGACCTAGGTACGTGCCGGAGAAGAACGTGAGGAGGTCGGCGAGCACCGGCGCGAGCACTCCGCCGACGTCGCGCACTGCCTCGATCCGTGGTGCGGTCGCCTGCAGCTGGAACGTGAGATCGAGCGGCGCCATCACGAGCGGACCGCCGTATCCGAAGACGATGTCGGCGGCGTGAGGGTCGGCCCAGATGTTGAACTCCGCGCACGCCGTTCGGTTGCCGAACGTCCCGCCTCCCATGACGGAGATTCCGGCGAGGCGGCGGCCGAGGTCGGGTGCCGCGCGCAGCGCCATGGCGACGTTCGTGAACGGGCCGATCGGCACGAGCCAGGTGCCTTCCCTCGCCCTGCACGTCTCGATGATGAACGACACGGCGTCGTCGCCGTCAGCACCGCGCACCGGCTCGGGGAGGTCGGCACCGTCGAGCCCGCTCTCGCCGTGGATGTGCGCAGCTGGGCGTGGCGGCGCGACGAGCGGTCGTGCCGCCCCGCTGTGCACGGTGAGCGAGGGGTCGCCGAGCAAGTCGCGAACGACGCAGGCGTTGAACGTCGTCCGCTCCAGCGGCGCGTTGCCGGCGACCGTGGTGATGCCGAGCAACTCGGCGTGGTGTGCCGCAGCGATGATGGCGATGGCGTCGTCGTGTCCGGGATCGCAGTCGAGGATCATCGGGATCGCGTTCACGTCCGGATCCTGGCAGACGTCGCCGTCGCCGGTCATCTCCCGTGAGGTCGCCCTGCTCGTCGGCTGCATGGTCGTCGACGTCGACCGGTCAGAGGCGCAGGGTGGCGCCGGCGTCGAGTGTGACGTCGGCGCCGACCCATTCACCGTCGCACATCGCGTTCGTGACGTCGTCGTCACGACTCGTGCCCCACGCCCGGCGACCGTCGGCGAGACGGCACGAGACGATCGCGAGCTCTGGCCGTTGCTCACGGTCGTGCATCACGGTGTAGCCCTCGACGCAACCAGCGCCTGCAGCGTCGGCGCCGGTTGCGAGCTCGCGGCGGGGCAGCGCGTCGACTTCGGCCTGGGGTTCGTCGAAACGGAACCCGTCATCCGGCGGCGTCGTCGAGTAGACGCCGAACGAGTGCTTCGTCACGTAGCCACCATTGCCCCAGACGAGGCCGTGCTCGCCGTACCGCTCGCGCAGCGATGTCGTCATCGCCGCGATCGCGTGCAGGACATAGCTGTTCCAGGGGCCGCCGGCGAAGGCCATGCCGCCGGTCAGCGTGAGCGGACGGTCGAGCGCGATGCCGAGCGACGCCGCGCCGAGTTGCGTAGCCGAGGGGAAGCAAGAGTAGAGGTCGAGCAGTGCGACGTCGTCGATGTCGAGCCCGGCGAGCGCGAGCACTCGCCGGCCGCCGATCTCGATCGCAGGCGTGCGCGTGAACTCGTTGCGGTGCGACACGAACGGGTGCTCGTGCGTCTCGGTGCCGGCGTGCACGAAGACCCACTGTGACCGCGGGACGCCGAGGCGGGCGGCGGTCGTCGCCGAGCAGATGATCGCTGCGGCACCCATGTCGACGTCGTTGTTCGAGTTCAGTCGCTTCGGGTACGGAAGCCCGATCATGCGGTTGTCAGGACCTGTCGTCGCCAGCTCGTCAGACGTGAACGAGCGCTGGCTCCAGGCGTACGGATTCTCGGCGGCGACGTCGCTCATCGCCGACCACAGGCCGGCGATGTGATGGAGATGGGCGTCGACGTCGCGGCCGGCGCTGGCGCGCAGTGCCGACTCGAACATCGGGTACACCTGCACCGGCATCACGATGCCGAGGTCGGTCTCGGCCGGCAGGTTCATCTCGAGCTCGCTGCCGATGGCGTCGGGCGTCGACGGATCGCGCTCCCACTCGAGTGTGGCGTCGGCGCGGCGGGCCCGCATCCGCGTCCGCCACGCCTCCGCACCGGTGACGATGGCAAGGTCGAGCTCGCCGCGTTGGATCGACGCCGCCGTGAGGTTGACGATCGACTGCGGCGTGTTGCCTCCGACCGGGCCGTACGCATGGTGGCGCACGTCGATGCCGAGGCGGCGGGCGAGGATCGCTCCGGGGTTGCCGTAGCGCCACGAGAACATCTGGATCACGCGCAGCGAGTCGGGTGACGGTACGGCGGACAGGCCGGCGTCGCTCGCTGCGGCCCGCATCGCCTCACCCATGAGATCGACGGGGTCGAGCGCGTCGTCGAGTCCGTCCGCGCGGTGGACGTGCTCACCGACGCCGATGATGACGGGAGAGCGATCGTCGACGGGCACGACGGGGATCGTAGGAGCCGCCGCGGACCGCCCACCGGTCGTGCCCGCTTGCAAGCACGAGACCGGGCCGGCGCCGCGGCGGGCAACGTAGGATTCGGCTCGATGTCCCGAGTCGCAATCGGCGCCGATCACGCCGGCTACCCGCTGAAGAAGCACCTCTCTGCTGTGCTCCTCGACGCCGGCCACGAGCTCGTCGACCACGGCACCGACTCCACCGAGTCCGTCGACTACCCACCCATCTGCGCCGCCGTCGGACGCAGCGTCCGCGACGGCGACGCCGATCTCGGCATCGTGCTCGGCGGCAGTGGGCAAGGCGAGCAGCTCGCCGCCAACACCGTGCGCGGCGTGCGTGCGGCGCTGTGCAACGACCTGTACACGGCAC
>JACDGA010000148.1 GCA_013815505.1 Acidimicrobiia bacterium | reverse complement strand
ATCAACTTCTGCGCGCTCGCCATCAAGCTCGGGCTCACCACCCGACAACTCAAATCGATGACCGCCGCCTACCCGACCGTCACCTCGGACCTCGGATCGATGCTCTGAGCCCGAACAGGCAAGATGCCGGGCGAGCATTGGGGGCCCTGTGGCACGAGGGTACGACAGCATGAGTTCTGAGGGTTCGGAGTCTCAACGGGGCGGGATTCGCAACGTGCTGCGTCACCGGGGGTATCGGCGCGATCTGAATGGCCGCCGCCAAGCTCGGCCTCGTCGTCGACTGCGCCGACCCCGACAAGCTCGCCGAGTTCTGGTCAGCGGCCATCGGCTACACCCCCCTCGGCGGCGTCGGTAGCTACGTGCTGCTCATCGACGAGTCCGGACAGCAGCCGAAGCTCCTCCTCCAGCGCGTCGAGGAACCGAAGGTTGGCAAGAACCGGATGCACTTCGACATCGAGACCCCTGCCGTCGACGAGGAAGTCGCCCGGCTCGAAGTCCTCGGAGCCGTGCGGATGGAGGCGGGCGCGATCGAGGAGCACGGCAACCGGTGGGTCGTCATGGCCGACCCCGAGGGCAACGAGTTCTGCGTCTGCAACGCCGGCCACCCCGACGTCTGAGCGCTCGCGCGCCGCGACCAGCTCTGGCGCGGCTTGGAGGTTCATCGCGTCGTGATCGACGATCGAGTGTTGGTCGACGTCACATGTCGAGCGGTGCTCGGAGCCAGGCGACCATCTGGCGGACGACTTCGTAGGCAGCCAGACGCGCTTCGGTGGTATCGGTCTGCTCGGCTTCGGAGATGGTTGTCCACATTCTCTCGATGACTGATGGGCCTGCGTTGAGCAGCGACTCTGATCCTGCCGAGGCCCAACGGGCGAGCACGTAGCGGACGAGAGCCCCGACGGGTATCCCAGTCGACGCGCCGAGTGGACGCAGCGTCTCTAGCGGATCGAGCATCGTGTACAGCGCCACATCGGCCTTGAAGTTGGCGTCAGGGTCGTCATCCGCCCACGGACCCGTCCATCGGAGGAGCTCGATCGATGGTTCCGTCATCAGCTCATGATCGCATCCCGGACGAGTCTTTCGTTCAGACGTGGGCGAGTACACGGTCCAGAGACCGCGGCACACGGGTGAGATCCAGCGCCTCGACGAGCACGGGCGCGTATTGGATCTTGCGGCCGCCGCGAGTGCCCATGAAGCGCCGAAGCTGCTGCTCGATGGTCCGTCCTTGCTGCGCAGGCTGCTGCTGCAGCGTGCGGAACGATCGAAGCTCACCTTGCGCGTCGATGATGTGTTCAACGGCGGTGGCACCTAGCGAGCGGATCAACTCGTCCTCCAAGTCGGCGACGCACACATAGAAACCGAGTGCTTCCATGTCGTCGCGGGTGAGGTCGGAGCCGAAGCCGGCCCGCTCCAGACCGCGCCGGAAGTCGCGCTCCTCGGCGGCGTCATACGGGCCGAACGTGTCGAGCCGGAGCAGACACGCCTCCTGGGCACCGCGCTCATCCCCGCGCGCGGGGGGTCGGTGACCTTGCGGCGCCGGCTCCGGTGAGGAAGGTCCGACCAACTCGAAGGAGGTCGTCGGTGCGGTCACATAGGGGCTTCGATGCCGCGGAGGTCGCACCCTTCGTTCCAACGGCGGATCACGCGGTTCTCGCGTTCGAACCCGAGCGCGGAGATCGTCGCCGTGTCGAGCGCGAGGAGGCGGCCGGTCTCGGGCGATTGGCCCAGCCACCGCGCGGCGAGGATACGCAGGAAGTGGCCGTGGGCGAACAGCACGGTGCTTCCCGCCCTGAGCACCCGCTCGATCAGACGTACCTCGGTGACGACTTCAGAGCGGAGTACCCGACCGGGTCGGGGACGACGCGAAACCTCGGGGAGATCGCCGACGACCTCTGCGCCCGCCTCGTCAGCCTGTTCCTGCGCGGTCCGTCCGGGGCACGACCCGCCCTCGGCACCGACGAGCGGTGGCATGACCTGGTCTTGTTCCACGAGTACTTCCACGGCGACGACGGCCGAGGCCTCGGAGCATCCCATCAGACCGGCTGGACAGGACTCGTCGCCAATCTCATCATGCGTGCGGGTCGAGGTGGTGACCGGTGAACCACGACGCAACGACGATCCCGGACGCGCCGCCATCGCTGCCGTGGCTGACGACCGAGCAGATGATCGAGGTCGATCGGATCATGGTGGAGGACCTCGGGATCGGCCTCGTGCAGATGATGGAGTCTGCTGGTCGTGACCTCGCACAGCTGGCTCGGGTGCGGTTCTTCGGCGGCGACCCGCGCGGTCGACGTATCGCGGTGCTCGCCGGACCCGGCGGGAACGGCGGCGGGGCGCTGGTGGCGGCCCGTCGACTGCACGGATGGGGCGCGCACGTCACGGTCGTGACGAGCAGCCCCAGCGACCGGTTCGCCGAGGTGCCCGCAGCGCAACTCGCACGGGTTGACCGGCTCGGCATCGAGATCCACGACACCGATCGCGTCGATCGGCTCGGGTCGTTCGACGTCGTGATCGACGGCATCATCGGCTACTCGCTCGCCGGTGCCCCAAGAGGCCTGGCCGCCACACTGATCGGGTGGGCGAACGGGACGGCTCGACCGGTGCTCTCGCTCGACCTCCCGTCAGGACTGGACGCGACCACCGGTGACGCCCACGACCCGGTCGTGCGCGCCGCCGCCACCCTCACGCTCGCGCTGCCCAAGGTCGGCCTGCGTCACGTCGGTGCACGGCCGCTCGTCGGTGAGCTGTACGTCGGTGACATCGGCGTTCCCCCCGAGGTCTTCACGGCACCGACGGTCGGTGTCGACGTCGGTGCGATCTTCGTCACCGCCGAGATCCTCCGGATCTGGTGACCGATCCATCATGGAATAAGCTGGCGACCGCGATGGGTTCCCGGGTCACAAGGGATGCAGCAACGCTGCGAATCTCCCAGATGACGCCATGGAGCACATCATGACCGGATCCATCCTCGCCCTCTCCCTCTCGGGCAACTACGACCCCGGCGCCGCCGTCCTCGGCGGCCTCGTCGCGATGCTGGCCGTGATCTATGGCGGCCGGGCGATGGGCATGACGACGATGGACCTGCTGCGCACGCTCGGCACGATGGTCGCCCCCGACTCCTCGAAGCAGACCGCCTACGGCATCGGGTTGATGATGCACCTCATGATGGGCGCACTGTTCGGGCTGGTGCACGCCGGCGTCCTGACCGCGTTCGATCCGACCTCGAGCGGCGACGCCACGATCCTCGGGCTCGTGATCGGGCTGGTCCACGGCCTCATCGTGACGATGGCCCTGCCGATGATGCTCACGATGGCACATCCGCTCGTTCACCGCGGCGACATCGCCCAGCCCCGCATCGCCCTCACCGGTTTCGGCGCCATGACCCCGGTGGGCGTCACGATGGCCCACGGCGTGTTCGGTCTCGTCGCCGGAGCGGTCTACGTCGGCATCGTCGGCTGACCGTGATGGCGGAGCCTTCCGTGGAGAGCCGGCGCATCGACGGGCCCATCGAGGGCCGGCGCATCGAGGACTATGCGATGATCGGCGACGGTCACACCGCCGCCCTCGTCGCCACCGACGGTGCCATCGAGTGGCTGTGCCTGCCCCGCTTCGACTCCGGTGCCTGCTTCGCCTCGATGCTCGGCAGCGACGAGAACGGCCATTGGACGATCGCCCCGCAGGAGCAGGTCCTGCGAGTCGAGCGCCGGTACCGACCCGGCACGCTCGTGCTCGAGACCGACATGGTCACCGACTCCGGCAGCGTGCGGATCATCGATGTCATGCCGCACCGCCACGCCAACCCGACGGTGATCCGCATCGTCGAGGGCCTCACCGGCGAGGTGCCGATGCACACGGTGCTGCGGCTCCGACTCGACTACGGCCGGGCCGTTCCGTGGGTGCGGCGCACCCCAGACGGGATTCGGGCGGTCGCCGGCCCCGACGCCATCGTCGTCCACACCCCCGTGCCGCTGCACGGTGAGAACATGCACACCGCGGGGACGTTCGGCGTCGCTGCGGGCGACATGATCCCGTTCACCCTCACCTGGTACCACGCCGGCGATGAGGAGCCGGCCGCCTGTGATGCCGTCGATCAGCAGGCGAGGGCCGAGACCGAGTGGCGGGAGTGGAGCGATCGCACGGTCGCTGTCGGCCGCTGGGGCGAGAGCGTGCTGCAATCATTGGTGACGCTGAAGGCGCTGATCTACGAGCCGTCAGGGGGCATCATCGCCGCCCCCACGACCTCGTTGCCGGAGCAGTTGGGGGGATCACGAAACTGGGATTATCGCTACAGCTGGCTGCGTGATGCCAGCCTCACCCTGCAGGCGTTCACGGCGAACGGATGCCTTTCCGAGGCCATGGCCTGGCGGGACTGGCTGTTACGAGCGATCGCTGGTGATCCCGCACAGCTGCAGATCATGTACGGCGTCGATGGAGAGCGACGGTTGCCCGAACTGGAGCTGGACTGGCTGCCCGGATACCACGCCAGCCGGCCGGTGCGCATCGGCAACGGCGCCGCCGAGCAGTTCCAACTGGACGTCTATGGCGAGGTCATGGATGCATTGCATCAAGCCCGCACGATGGGCATGGCACCCGACGACGATGCGTGGGCGCTCCAACGCAAACTGGTCGAGTTCGTCGAACAGCATTGGCGCGAACCCGATGAGGGCATCTGGGAGATCCGCGGCCCAAGGCGGCACTTCACCCATTCCAAGGTGATGGCCTGGGTCGCGTTCGACCGGGCCGCGAGCGGTGTCGAACTGCACGGCCTGTCCGGCGACGCGGCCAGGTACCGCGCACTCGCCGACGATGTACATCGTGATGTCTGCTCCGCTGGTTTCGACGACCGGCTCGGCACATTCGTGCAGCACTACGGGTCGACCGAGCTCGACGCCAGTCTGCTCCTGTTGCCGATCGTCGGCTTCTTGTCCCCCGACGACCCGCGGATCGTGGCCACCGTCGACGCGATCGCCCGCGATCTCACCCAGGACGGTCTGGTCAAGCGCTACCGCACCGATGGTGTCGACACCGATGGGTTGGATGGCGGCGAAGGCACGTTCTTGCTCTGCACGTTCTGGCTCGTCCAGGCGCTGGCGATGCGCGGCGAACGCGAGCGTGCCACGGCCCTGTTCGAGCGGGTGCTCACGCTGCGCAACGACGTCGGGCTGC
>JACDGA010000147.1 GCA_013815505.1 Acidimicrobiia bacterium | reverse complement strand
GGGGCTGATCACGGGCGAGTACGCCGAGCCATTCGAGCGCTTCGTCGGCGACCACCGCAAGCACGCCGGCATCCTCGGCGGGTTGATCGACGACGCCGACGGTGAGCAGTTCGAGTGTCCCAACCCGTGGCTCATGGAGCGCGCCGTCGCCCCGATCCTCGACAACATCCTCGGCAACGAGGCGCAGGACATACCCGAGAGCGACAATCCCGCGCGTGATGCCACGTCGACCGCGCTCGCGTTCGAGAACCTCGCGGGAGCGACGTACCAGTCGGTCGTCGCCTTCCTCTCGGCGCGTCCGCTGCGCGCCGAGCTGATGCGCATCGCCGCTCAGGAGGTGCGCCACGCCTCGGTCATCGCGATGTTGCGCACGTCGACGCCGAAGGCGTTCGTGAGCCCTCTCGTCGCTGCCCCGGTGGAGGCGTCGGATGAGACGGCTACGACACCAATGGCGGAGGACGCTGCGACCGCCTCGGACGGCACGCCGACGCCGTACGTCCTGACGAACCGCTTCGGCGAGCTCGGCGCGGCGACGCTCGTCATCGGCAAGGCCAACGAGGCCGGCACGCGCTTCACGGCGACGGTGGAGACGCCGCGGGAGAACTCGTTCATCTACGAAGAGATGACCTGCGACGGCGCGCCCGCCGCCACGACGACTCCGTCGGCGTCGACGGCCACCACTCCGACGACAACGGGCTGACGACGGCGCTCGCTCGCTGCTGGCGGGCTGGGCGCATGCCGAGACGGGCGGGCGTAGACTTCCGCGACGATGGTGAGTCGGCCGGGTGGCCGCGGCACGGCTCGACCGTGTCGAGGAAAGTCGGGACTCCACAGGGCAAGGGTGCTGGCGAGAGCCAGGTCGGGGCGACCTGACGGCACAGTGCAACAGAGAGCAGACCGCCGATGGGCCGCTTGCGGTCACAGGTAAGGGTGAAACGGTGCGGTAAGAGCGCACCAGCGTCGGAGGCGACTCCGGCGGCTGGGTCAACCCCACCCGGAGCAAGGCCAAGCAGGAAGGATGGGCTGCCCGTCCGCTCCCCCGGGAGCACCTTCCGGGTAGGCCGCAGAGATGGATGGTCACCGGCTGCAACGCAGTCACAGAATCCCGCTTACACGCCGACTCACCATCGCCACAGCCTCTAGCAGGACTTTCGCGTCGCGACCCCGCGCAGACCCCACGCCAGCCCCACAACTCGTTCAGCCGACGCCGCGGAACCACGCCTCCGAGGCTCGCCCGATCGCCTCGCGGGTCTTGGCCTCGTCGCTCGGCCAGAAGTGGATATAGACGTCGAGCGTTTCACCCGCAGAGGCGTGGCCGAGCACCGCCTGCACCGCCGACACCGACAACCCCGACGCGATCAGTGCTGACGCCGCTACGTGCCGTAGATCGTGAGTCCTCGTGCGCCCTTCGACGTCGGCGACGGCGCACGCGGCGCGGTATGCGTCGGACCATTGCGAGCGACTCACGGGCCGTCCCGACGCCATCGTGAAGATCAGCGCGTCGTCGCCTGCCGGGAACTCGGCAAGGTGGGCGGCGAGCAGCTCGGTGATGTACGAGGGGACCGGGATCAGCCGAAGCCCTGCACGAGTCTTCGGCGACCCGAACCCGGAGCCGCCGGCGACGTTGGCGAGCTGGCGGTCGACCCGGATCGTGTACCGCAGGAAATCGACGCGGTCGACCGTCAACCCGAGACACTCTCCGAGCCTCAGCCCAGTGGAGGCCATGAGCACGACCGCGGCGCGCCACCGTGCCGGCATCGCGTCGGCGAGCTCGGGCACCTTGGCGGCGATCCCCGACACGTGCATCGGGTCGACCCGGCGTTCGGTTTTCGACCCGACCGCGATCCTCTCGGCAGGATTCCGGGCGATCCGGCCGTCGTCGACGGCCTCGCGGAGGACCGCTGCGAGCGTGAACACGATCGCCCGCGCCGTCGTCGGGGCGACGCCAGGTTGAAGCGAGCCAGCGAACGCCTTGACCTGCTCGCGGGTGATGACGCGCAGCTCCATCCGCCCGAACCGCGGCCCGAGGTGTTTGCGGAGGTGACTCGAGAATGTCTCGGCGGTCGTTGCCTTCGTCGTCGCCCGCTTCCGCTCGAGCCACGCAGCCGAGTAGTCGGCGAAGGTGATCCGTCCGGCCATCGCGTCGACGTACTCGCCGGCGAGCTTGCGATGCTCGATGCTCGTCAGGAAGTTCTCGGCGTCGATCTTGCGGTCGAATCGGCGTTCTCGGCTGGCACCGCCCGGCGTCCGCCAGCGTGCTCTATATCGGACCGCTCGAACCTTGCGGCCCTTCGGGATGGGACGGCCGTCGCCGTCAAGTGCGGTGATGCTCGCCATCAGGCACGCTCCAATCTGTTGAGAACTCGGTGCCCTTCGGCAGTCAACTCGCCACCTGGCCGGCCCGCCGGTGAAGCCGTGAGCAGTGAGCGCTCGCGGGCCCGGTTCAAGTAGCCGCGTATCTGGCCGGCAGTGGCATGGCGACCCTGCTGTCGTTCTTCCTCGATCAGCCGTTGGATCGGCGACCGCGACTCAGCCTTCATCGCCTCGATGTATCGCTGTGCCCAACGGGCGTAGAAGCCGTCGGGGCGACCAGCCCGCCCCGGCCGATGCACTTCGCGGTGCCATGCCGAGCCGAGGAACCGTCCGACCGCCCAGTCGGCGAGCGCTTCGTCGGTCATCTTGAGCATCGCGCCGTGGCCGAGCTTGCGGAGGTACCGCTGCGTCACCTCAGTGGACCCGTCGCGCACCTCGAACCCGATCCGCCGAATCTGGCCCGGCTCGGCGAGCTGCAGCCGGACCCGCATCAGCGCGCCCCGGTCGGTGGCACTGATGACGTCGACCCAAGCTGGCGATTCGGGCACCGTGGCGGGATCGAACACGTCGCCGACGTCGCGGCCGACCCACTCCAGCCGCAACATCGTCCGCCCGATGCGGGCCGCTGTCTCGAGGCGTGGGCGTGCCTCGTCGGCCCAGTCCGTG
Source organism: Acidimicrobiia bacterium (assembly GCA_013815505.1). Taxonomy (GTDB): domain Bacteria; phylum Actinomycetota; class Acidimicrobiia; order Acidimicrobiales; family Ilumatobacteraceae; genus JACDHN01. Next base: position 2,195 of record JACDGA010000147.1, on the reverse strand, counting down.
CCGACCTCTCGGCTGCTGTGTGCGCCGCCGCCGGTGAGATCCGTGTCGAGCACCTGGACCCTTCCGGTATCTGTGTCACGTCCCACAAGGGCAGACCCTAGCCGTATTATTACCGCATGGCAAAAGAAACGATGGCGAACGATCAGCTGCTGACCACCGAGGAACTTGCCGAGCGGTGGCACACCAAGTTGGACGAACCACCCGAACCAGATCCCGAGTGGCACCCCGTTGCCGCCCGCATCTATCGGTCGCTGGCCCAATCGGCGCAGTCGCAGCTGTATCAGCCGTCCGATTGGGCGGTGGCCGCGTTGTTGGCTGAGTCGATGTCGCGGGAGTTGTCGCCGCAGCCGGTGGTGATGAAGGACGGCGAGGTGGTCATGGTGTCGCGCCCGTTGCGTGGCTCGGTTGTGTCGGCCTGGTTGAAGGCGCTGACTGCGTTGCTCGCTACTGAGGGTGACCGTCGGCGTGCTCGAGTCGAGGTGCAGCGTGCGGCGTCGGAGGAGGATTCATCGGGGGACTTCACGACGCTCGAGGACTATCGGCGCCAGCTTCGCGGTGCCGACCACCCTGACCCTGACTTGCCGTGGTCGTCGTGAACCCGATCGCGTCCGGTCGGGTTCGAGTTCCCGGGGCTTGCCACACCCAGGGCTCGATACGTGGCCCCGGCCGGACGCTTTCGACGGTCTCGACGACGGTTACGCCGGCACCTCGTACTCGACGCGCAGCGCCTCGATTGCGGCAGGCGAGCAGCCTTCGAGTCGGGTACGGATCGTGTTGGTCGGCGATCACCCGCACAACGAACAGGCTGCCCACGTTGGGCGCATCGGCGAGACACAAAGGAAACTTGAAGGGTCGCAGGCCATCATGCGTGGCGAAGCACATAATGCGAAGATTGCACCAAGGGGCGGGCGGCGGTTGTGGTGCCGTGACGGGGTGGCACATCCTCAACGCCCTGCAGGGTGGCGGTTATCGCCGACCAATCAGGGAGAGAACATGATGACCAAGACAGCATGCAAGGCACTCATCGCGGCTGGCATCGTTGCAGGAACGCTCGGTTTCACCGGGCAAACCGCAGGTGCCCATCCGCATACCGTCAACGGCCGGGTGATCGCGAACGGCCAGAACCATGGCCCGTACGTCAGCGGGGTGTCCTGCGGCGGTGACCCAGCCGCCTACGGGCTGGAGACCGCTCACCACGGACCTGACGCCGGCACCCCCGGCAAGGCCGACGACGGCTGCTACCAGACCACTGGCCGCGTACCTCCCGCACTGGACGACTCCAACCCGGCCATCGACTAGAAGCCGGAACCAGCATCGTCACGAACGACAGTTCGCGGCTGCGTCTGGAGCGACCGATCTGCCGATGGCCGGCGCCGCCGCTCCCAGCTCGCCTCCACACTGAGCCGCTCCGAGTGCCGGCTCAGTGCGGGGCGTCTGCCAGCGCGAGTAGTCGATCGTGCCGTGCCTCTACCGGGCCGCTCACTCTGATGGCAGGTGAGCCCTAACCCACCCTTATGGCGCCGCAAGAATTCGGGGTAGCGGTTGATGAGCGGCCTAGTCGTCGTCGGCGACGAGGAACGCCGCGACTTGAGCCGTGATGACGGCAAGCGTCGAGATCCCGACAATCATCGCCACGAGCCCGGCCAGACATCCACCGAGGGTGACGGGGGTGATGTCGCCATAGCCGACCGGTCGTCATCGTTGTTGCCGACCCACCAGAGCGCGTCAATGAACGATTTGAACGGCTCCCGGCGGTCGAGCGTGTCGTCGAGGTGGCGTGATCGACACCGAGCCTCGTCGGGCACTGTGGCCCTTCTAACCCCACGAGAACCCCACAACTCGTCGGGATCGAGCGTGATTCGATGGGAGCTACTGCGATGCGAAACTGCAGGCCAGACAGGGTTTTTCCGCATCGTCGCAGGTAGCGGAATCGGCCGTAATCGTGTCCCGCTTACACGCCGACTCACCATCGCCAAAGCCTCTGACCCCACCGTTCTGTCGTGCCGATCGGGCGTTTTCGGTGACGATTGGCATGACAGAACGAAGCGTGGCTCAGTCCTCGCAGCCGACCGTCGCCGTCGCTGTCCAGTCCGTACACGGCGCTGCCGGTCACCGTCACCGGACCGGTCACGTACTCCGGACCGTTGCCCTCACCACCGGCACAGTCGACGTCGGAGGCGACGGCGGCGCAGCCG
>JACDGA010000146.1 GCA_013815505.1 Acidimicrobiia bacterium | reverse complement strand
GGAACTGGCGGGCGTAGGAGCTCAGCGACTCGACATAGCGGCGCTGGCCCTCGGCGTAGATCGTGTCGAACGCAAGGCTCGACTTCCCCGATCCGGAGAGGCCGGTAAAGACGATCAGCTTGTCGCGCGGCAGCTCGACGTTGACGTTGCGCAGGTTGTGCTCTCGCGCCCCTCTGACGCTGATAACGGTGGCGTTGGAGGCTGCGGATGCGGACCGGGGGGCTCGTGGCATCAGGGTCCAACGCTACCGAGGCTGAGCACACGCCGAGCCTAGCAACGCATCGAACGTCTGTACGTTTTTCCGTGTCGCAGCTGACGTGACGGCCCGGCCGAGCACGATCGTCGACCGCCCCAACCTGACTGTCACACCCCCTTGCGAGGCTGCGAACAGATCGAACCCCGACCGGGTTCCCACGTACGTCTCGTGAAACGTGAGCCGCGATGGAGACCAGGCTGCTCGAAGGCCTCGACGCTGCGATCGACGTAGCGCTCGCTGCCGATCTCGACCGTCACTTCGGCGATGATGACCAACAGCTCCGTGACGACCTGTGGGCGTTGCAGCGCCACAAGGCGCGTGTCGCCGCCCTCGAGGCGCGCCTGATCGATCGCTACCGAACGCGCAGCGCGTGGGCGGGCGACCGCTCCCGATCGGCGACGGCAGCGCTCGCCCGCGACGCAAGGATCTCGCCGGCGAAGGCGAAGGCACTGCTCGCAAGAGGACGCAAGCTGAGCACGATGCCCGCCAGCGCCGCGGCGCTCGCTGCAGGCGAGATCTCCGCCGAGCAGGTCGACCTCCTCTCAAGGGCCAACCAACCGTGGCGCGACGCCGTGTTCGCCGAACACGAGACGTCGCTCGTCGGGCACTGTCGCCGGATGCGGTGGCGTCCACTCCGCCAGGTGGTCGACTACTGGTGCCAGGGCGCCGACTCGATTGCCGCAGAGGACGGCGCAGCGGTGCTCGAACATCGCCGCGCTGCATCCATCGGGTCGACGCTCGACGGCGAAACCGTGCTGCGCGCCAACCTTCCGGCAGTCGGCGGCGCTGCGATCAGCGGCGAGCTCGCCCGGCTCGAACGCATCCTCTACCTCGACGACCAGCGCACACGCCGTGACCGCACGATCCGCCAGCGTCGCGCCGACGCGCTCGTCCAGATGGCGCTCAGGTCACGAGCCAGCGTGCCAGGAGGTCTGAAGCCGCGACCACTGATCAGCATCCTCGTCGGCGAAGACTCGTTCAGGCGCACGTGCGAGCTCGCCGAAGGCTCGGTCATCACGCCCGGTCAGCTCGTTCCGCTGCTCGGCGACGCCGACATCGAACGGATCGTGTTCGACGGTCCCGACCGGGTCCTCAGCGTCTCGAAGAAGCGTCGATTCGCCGGCGCGCTGCGACGTGCGGTCGAGGTCCGCGACCGCCATTGCCAGCACCCCTCCGGGTGCGACGAGCCGGCGTCCAACTGCGACGTCGACCACATCGAGCCGTGGCCGATCTCACGTCGCACGAGCCAAGTCAACGGCCGACTCGAGTGCCGCCCCCACAACCGCGACCCTGCCAAGCACGACCCCGGCGACGGCCTGGCGGGACCCTCGCCTCGCGCCCCGTAGCCGACCCGAACGACGGAGTCGAGCGAGCGCAGCGAGCGAGCGAGGTCGAATGCCGTCAGCGGGCGTCGCGCATCTCGCGACGGAGGTCGTTGACCTCGTCGCGCAGGCGAGCGGCGTACTCGAAGCGCAGCTCGGCAGCGGCCTCGTGCATCTCCGCCTCGAGGGTCTGGACGAGCCGGCCAAGCTCCTTCTCGGGCAGGCTGCGGAGCTCGCGCTGCACCTTGTCGCGCTCGCGCTGGCGGCGGCGATCCTTGCCCGGCACCGGTGCCGTGTCGTCAGGGCGCAGCAGCGAGAGGATGTCGCCGACCGCCTTGCGGATCGTCTGCGGGTTGATGCCGTGCTCGGTGTTGTACTCGAGCTGGCGCTCCCGCCGTCGCTGCGTCTCGCCGATCGCCTTCGTCATCGAATCTGTGACCCGATCGGCGTACATCACGACCTGGCCGCCGACGTTGCGGGCGGCGCGCCCGATCATCTGGATCAACGACGTCTCGGAGCGCAGGAAGCCCTCCTTGTCGGCGTCGAGGATCGACACGAGCGACACCTCCGGTAGGTCGAGCCCTTCACGCAGCAGGTTGATGCCGACGAGGACGTCGAACTCGCCGAGGCGCAGTGCGCGGAGGATCTCGATCCGCTGGATCGTGTCGATGTTGGAGTGCAGGTAGCGGACTCGGAGGCCTTGTTCGAGGAGGTACTCGGTGAGATCTTCCGCCATCTTCTTCGTCAGCGTCGTCACCAGTACCCGCTCGCCACGAGTGATCCGCTCGTTGACCATCTCCATCAGGTCGTCGATCTGGCCCTTCGTCGGCTTCACGATGACCTCCGGGTCGACGAGCCCCGTTGGCCTGACGATCTGCTCGACGATCTGGTCGGAATGGCGAACCTCGTACTGCGACGGCGTCGCCGACATGAACACGCCCTGGTTGATTCGTTCGAGGACCTCCTCGAACGTCAACGGCCGGTTGTCACGCGCCGACGGGAGGCGGAACCCGTGGTCGACGAGCAGGTTCTTGCGGCTGCGGTCACCCTCGTACTGGCCGTGCAGCTGCGGCACGGCGACGTGGCTCTCGTCGATGACCATCAGGAAGTCGTTGGGGAAGTAGTCGAGCAGCGTGAACGGCGGTTCGCCAGACGTGCGCCCGTCGATGTGCATCGAGTAGTTCTCGATCCCGTTGCAGAACCCGACCTCGGCCATCATCTCCAGGTCGTACTGGGTGCGCATCCGCAGGCGCTGCGCCTCGAGCAGCTTGCCCTCCTGCTCGAAGTACGCCAGCCGCTCTTGCAGCTCGGCCTCGATCCCGACCATCGCCTTGCGCATCCGCTCGTCGCCGGCGACATAGTGCGTCGCCGGGAACACCATCACCCGCGGCAACTCGGCGAGCGTCTCGCCGGTGAGCGGATCGATGGTGGTTAGCCGCTCGATCGTGTCACCGAACATCTCGATCCGCAGCACGTGCTCTTCATACGCGGGGTGGACCTCGATCGTGTCGCCTCGTACGCGGAACTTGCCCCGCCCGAGCGTCATGTCGTTGCGGTCGTACTGCAGGTCGACGAGGCGACGCAGCATGCTGCGCATGTCGTAGTCGACACCGGTGTTGAGGTCGAGCAGCTGGCCCTTGTACTCGGCCGGGTTGCCCATGCCGTAGATGCAGCTCACCGACGCGACGACGATCACGTCTCGACGAGTCAGCAGCGCCGCGGTCGCCGAGTGCCGCAACCGGTCGATCTCGTCGTTGATCGACGAGTCCTTCTCGATGTACGTGTCGCTCGAGGGGATGTACGCCTCTGGCTGGTAGTAGTCGTAGTAGCTGACGAAGTACTCGACCCGGTTGTTGGGGAACAACTCGCGCATCTCCTGCGCGAGCTGGGCGGCGAGGCTCTTGTTAGGGGCGAGGATCAGCGTCGGGCGCTGCACCTGCTCGATCGTCCACGCCATCGTCGCCGACTTGCCCGAACCCGTGATGCCGAGCAGCGTCTGGAACCGGTCACCACGCTCGATCCCCGCAGCAAGCGCAGCGATCGCCGCCGGCTGATCACCAGCAGGCTGGAAGTCGGACTCGACGCGAAAGACCTCGTCGCGGACGATCTCGTTGGGGGACGGCAGCAGACGGCTGAGCTCGGCGACGGCGGGATCGGCGGTGTCGGCGAGATCGGGCGCCGGACGATCGCCGACATCGGTGTCAGTCACCCGGTCATCCTACCCATCGAACGCCCGTTCGTCGACGAGCACGAGGTGCCTCATCGGGTGAACGGTGATCGGGCGAGCTGCAGCTGGCTGACGCCGAGGTAGCTCGCTCGGAAACCCGCCTCCGAATACGCCAGCCAGAACGACCACATCTGACGGAACGTGTCGTCGAAGCCGAGATCAGAGACCTCGTCCCATCGTTCGAGGAATCGCAGCCGCCAGCGGTGCAGCGTCTCGACGTAGTGCTGGCGCAGGTTGCGCCGCTCGAACACGGCGAGCGAGGTGTGCTCGGCGAGCATCTCGTCGATCAGTCGCAGCGACGGCAGGAACCCGCCGGGGAAGATGTACTTGTTGATCCACGAGTACGAGTGGCGGGTGGCGACCATCCGGTCGTGGGGCATCGTGATCGCCTGCAAGCCGGCCTTGCCGCCGGGCCGCAGCACACGGTCGATCGTGGCGAAGTACTCGGGCAGGAAGTCCTCCCCCACCGCCTCGATCATCTCGACGCTGACGACGGCGTCGAACTGCTCGGAGACGTCGCGATAATCCTGCAGACGGATGTCGACACGATCGCCGGCACCGGCCTCGGCGATGCGCTCCTCGGCGAGCTCTTTCTGCTCGGTCGACAGCGTGAGTCCAGTCACCCGTGCACCACGCTGTGCGGCCCTGATGGCGAGCGCGCCCCACCCGCAACCGATGTCGAGCACCGTGCTGCCCTCGCCGACGTGGGCGTAGTCGAGGACCCCGTCGATCTTGCGCAGCTGCGCTGCGGCGAGGTCGTCGGCGGGCTCGAACCACGCTGCCGAGTACGTCATCGTCTCATCGAGGAACTCGGTGAACAGATCGTTGGACAGGTCGTAGTGCCGATGAATGTTGGCCTTCGAGCCGCTGCGCGTGTTGCGTTCGCTCGACGGATGATCCGACTGGACGGTGAAGCGGAACCGCTGCATCCACGGCGGGACGAGTCGTGACGCCCGTGCCGCAAACACGGAGAGCAGGTCGGCGAGATCGGTGCCCTCTGCCGGCGCCCAGTCGCCGACCATGTACGCCTCACCGAACCCGATGTGGACGTCCTCGCCGAGCCGGTTGAACAGGCCGTCGGGTGACGTGACGATCATCGTCGGCGCGCTGCGATCGCCGCCACCGATGGTGGAACTGTCGGGAAACGTGACCCGCAGCGGGAGGCCGGCCACGATGCGCCGGAACAGACGCTCGGCGACGAACGCCCGCACCGGATGGTGCGGCACGTCCGCGAGTCCCGGCCAGACCCCGGCGTTGGGGACCGGAATGTGGTGTCGTCGCTCGAGTGTCGACGTCACGACCAAACCTCCCGGTTGGACATGCGACCATGATGCCGCGTCAACACCGATTTCGTCATCTCTGTACGCCT
>JACDGA010000145.1 GCA_013815505.1 Acidimicrobiia bacterium | reverse complement strand
AGCCGTTCACCGAAGGCCAGCCGGGTGCACACGTGACGTCGGCGATCGCCGCGGTGGAGGCGGCGGGCGGCGTCGTCGACTTCGGCGCGTTGAGCTCGACGTGTCGTGCCGATGCGTCCGAGATGCCCGTCATCGTCGCCGCGCTGTTGACGGCGGCGTTCGCCAACGGGGCGTCCGGCGTCCGGCTCTCCGTCGAGCGCGAAGACGACGCCGCATGAGCAGGCCGCGATCGACGCCCCAGCGAACGCGCCGCCCGCCGGCCGAGCCCGAGCGGCATCCGCTCGTCGACGCCGTCAGTCCCGTCGTCGACGCGGTCGGTGCGACGTTCGTGCCACCTGATGCCGTCGAGCCGAGTGATGTCCCGCTCGTCTGGGACGGGGTGACGGTCGGTGCTGTTCGCCTCCCACCGTTGCACGGTGCGCTCGACCGGCTCATCGATGCCGTCGAGACCGAGCTCGGCGGCACGCTCGCGTCGCTCGCCAGGGATGACAAGCAGATGGCGATCAGGCTGCTCGACGAGCGCGGCGCGTTCATCCTGCGTCGCGCCGTGGAGGACGTCGCCGACGCGATGAGCGTGAGCCGCATCACCGTGTACAACTACCTCAACGCCATCCATCGATGAGCGCCGGCGAGTTCGTTGCGCCCCGGACGCGCGTCGAGCGGTTCGAGGTCGTCGCGTTCGACGCCGACGACACGCTGTGGCACAACGAGGACCGGTTCGTCGAGGTGCAGGCGCGCTTCGTCGAGCTGGTCGCCCCGCATGCGCCGAGGGGCATCGACGTCGCCGACGCGCTGCACGCGACGGAGATGGCGAACCTCGCCGACCTCGGCTACGGAGTGAAGGCCTTCGTGCTCTCGATGGCGGAGTGCGCGATCGACGTCACCAACGGCGCGGTGCCGATGCCCGTCGTGCGCGAGCTCATCGGCCTGGCACGAGAGATGCTGACTGAACCGGTGCGACTGCTCGACGGTGTCCCGGAGGTGCTCGAGAAACTCAGCGGTGACTACCGGCTCGTCGTCGTGACGAAGGGCGATCTCGTGCACCAGGAGCGCAAGGTGACCACGTCGGGGCTCGAGCACTTCTTCGAGTACGTCGAGATCGTGTCCGAGAAGGATCCGCCCACGTACCGCACGCTCATCGACCTGCTCGGTGTCGAGCCCGCCCGCTTCTGCATGATCGGCAACTCGGTGCGCAGCGACATCCTTCCCGTGCTCGAGCTCGGCGCCCACGCCGTGCACATCCCGTACACGTACACGTGGCAGCACGAGCACGTCGAGCACGACACCGGGTTCGCCGAGCTCGGCTCGATCAGGGAGTTGCCGGACTACCTCGCTGGTGTCACGTCGTGACGGGGGAGCGAGCGGCACCACCAGTCGAACAGTTCGACGTCGTCGACGCCGTAGGCCGCGTCGACGAGCCGGCCGCAACGCGTCACGTCGCCTGACCACAGCGCATCGACGGCGTCGTCGAGCGAGCCATCCGGCCACGGGAGCTCGGCCAGCGTTCGGGGTCCCACGCGCATCGCGCTCGCCGAAAGCCCGCTGCCGGCGTGCTGGTGCCACGCCCACACGGTGGCGACCGGCGACGTGAGCACGGCAGCGATCTCCCACACCACGCGGGTGACGTCGTCCGTGACGAGCGGCAGCGGTGTCACCGTGGTGACAGGCACGCCGGGCAGCAGCGTCCCCTCGGGGTCGGCGACGGCTTCGAGCACCCGTGTCTGGCTGGCGACGAGCACTTTCGGCACGAGCTTGCGGTGCGCCCACGCCTGCATCGCCGGCGACAACCGATCGATGGTGACCCGGGGCTCGGCGAGCTCTTGGCGGGCGAACCTGGCGGGGCGGGCGCCCCACAGCAACCGACCGGGATCGATGAGCCCGCACGTGACGAGCGGCGGGCCGTCACCGCCCTCGACGACACCGGGAACGAGGCCGTAGTACTCGTCGCGGAAGTTCGCACGCAGCGTCGCCCGATCACCGAGCGAGCCGCTTGCGTCGAGCGGAGGGACGCCAGGGATGCCGAGCCCCGCTGCAACGATGCCGGTCCAGTTCCCGAGCGGCGCAGGCTGCTCGGGCTCACGGGACGAATCTGTCGTTTCGAACACGAGGGCGCAGACGAGCACGGCGGCGTCGAAGTGGTGTTCGGGCGACCACCACGACCACCTGCGTCGCGCCCGCCGATCGATCTCGGCGCGCACCGGCGCGGCATCGCGCGACGACAGCACGGACTGCGGGAGCACGAGCGCAAGGCGGGCACCGTGGCGTCGGGTCAGCTCGAGCGCCATCGCGAGGAAGTCGACCGCGGCGTCGGCGTACACGCCGCCGCCCCAGACGCCGGCGCGACGCCTCGACGTCGACGTCGCGAGCTGCGACAGGAACGGCGGGTTGCCGATCAACAGGTCGTAGTGCGCACGCTGCCAGTCGAGACCGAGCGCGTCACCGCTGCCGACCGTCACGGTGCGTGACGGCGGCGCCCCTGCCGTCAGCGCTGCGCCGGCATCGGCGGCCGCCTCGGGATCGATGTCCCACCCGGTCACCTCGACGTCGGCCGCGACCGCTTCGAGTGCCCGGGCCGCAGCGAGGAGGAAGCGTCCGTCGCCGCACGCAGGGTCGACGACGCGCACGGGGCGCCCCTCAGGGAGGCGCCATCCGTCCAACGCACCCGACACGAGTCGGTCGACGAGGTCGGGGGGCGTGTACCAGGCGCCGGTGCGCTTGCGCTGCGCAGCTTCGGCGGACCCCACGTCGGGAGCCTAGGGTGCTGCCGTGTCCGCCTCGGCGATCCCGGATCCCGATCGGGCGCTGCCGCCTCGTGCGGATCGCTACCTGTCGTTCTCTCGTGACGAGTGGTCCGAGCTGCGGGCAGCGACGCCGATGACCCTGCGCGAGCACGATCTCGACCGGCTCCGCGGCATCAACGAGCGCATCGACCTCGACGAGGTCGCCGCCGTCTACCTGCCGCTCTCGCGCCTGCTCAACCTGTACGTCGCCGCGACGCAGGATCTGCACAAGGTGTCGGCGACGTTCCTCGGCGCGATGGCACCGAAGGTGCCCTACGTCATCGGCGTCGCCGGCAGCGTGGCGGTCGGCAAGAGCACGTTTGCGAGGATCCTGCAGGCGCTGCTCGCTCGATGGCCCGACCATCCGAAGGTCGACCTCGTGACGACTGACGGCTTCCTCTACCCGAACAAGGTGCTGGAGGACCGTGATCTCATCAATCGCAAGGGCTTCCCCGAGTCGTACGACACGCGGCGGCTGCTGGCGTTCCTGCGCGAGGTGAAGAGTGGCGCCGAGTGCGTCCACGCACCCGTGTACAGCCACGTCGTGTACGACATCATCCCCGACGAGTTCGTCGACATCGAGCAACCCGACATCTTGATCCTGGAGGGACTCAACGTGTTGCAGGGCGGCGTCGGCGGAGGCGGGCCCGGCGCACCCGACGAGTTCGTCAGCGACTACTTCGACTTCTCGATCTACATCGACGCCGACGAGGCGGACATCGAGGGGTGGTACGTCGATCGCTTCCTCGCGCTGCGCAATGCCGTGTTCCAGAACCCGGCGAGCTTCTTCCGCCACTTCGCCGCCCTCAGCGACGAGGACGCGGTGACCATCGCCAAGGGCATCTGGACCGACATCAACGGGCTCAACCTGCGCGACAACATCAAGCCGACGCGTGAGCGTGCCTCACTCGTGCTGCGCAAGTCGGTCGACCACCGCGTGCACGACATCCGCCTGCGCAAGCTGTGAACGTCCGGTTCGAACACGTCTCGCCGGCGCGCGCCGCCGAGCCGGGTCTGCGAGCCGATCTGTTGCGGCTGTGGGTGGACGCCACGAACGCCGGTGGTTCGATCGGCTTTGTCGCACCGGTGTCTGCCGCCGACATCGCGCCGCGGCTGGACGCAGCGCTGGTCCGGGTTGCGGAGGGCGTCGATGCGCTCGGCATCCTCGTCAAGGAAGACGCGGACGACGACACGGGACGAGCGATCGCGATGGGCTTCCTCGTCGACCAGGACAGCCCGGTCCAGCCTCACTGGCAGGTGGTCGGCCGCCTCGCGGTGCACCCCGACGTGCAAGGGCGCGGCCACGGCCAGTTCCTGATGGCGCAGCTGCACGAGCTCGCCCGATCGCTCGGTCTCCACCATCTGGCGCTCAGCGTGCGCGATGGCGAGGGGCTCGAGCCCTTCTACGAGCGATGCGGGTACCGCAGGTGGGGCGTGCACCCAGCGGCGCTGCGGCTCGGCGACGCCGACGTGCGCGACGAGATCTGGATGGTCCACGAGCTGTGACGGCACGAGGCGTTGACGCCTCGCGCTGCCAGACTGCCCCCGTGCTTCGCCGCCTGGTCGCCGTCAACGCCGTGTCGGCAGTGGTCGTGACTGCCGCACTTCTCGTCGCCTGTGGCGGCGACGATGCCGCCGAGCCGGAGGCGACGCTGTCGCCGGCGGCTGCCGCAGGGTTTGACGTGTTCAGCGACAACGGATGCGTTTCGTGCCACGGCGCCAACGGTCAGGGTGACATCGGTCCGCCGCTCACCGAGCTGTACGGCACCGAGGTGTCGCTCGACGACGGTTCGACGGTGGTCGCCGACGACGCCTATCTGCGCCGGGCGATCGCCGAGCCGGACGCGGAGCGCGTCGACGGCTACGAGGTGGCGATGCCGGTCAACGGGCTCGACGACGCCGAGATCGAGTCGCTCATCGAATGGATTCGCGAGATCGGCCCGGCGACGGGCTCCTGAGCGGCGTCAGCGCTCGGGCGCCGATGCCGGGTCGACGACGTCGTCACCGCTCGTGTCGTCGCCACGGCAGGCGCCGAGCGCGAGCATTCCCATGAGCGCAACGGCGCTGCGGCGACGGAGGCTCAACGGTTCCACGGTGCGACGGGCGAGACAGCGCCGTCGCCACCCGTGAGCACCTCGACGCCGTCGTCGGTGACGAGCACGGTGTGCTCGAACTGTGCCGTGCGTTTGCCGTCGGCGGTGACCGCAGTCCAACCGTCTTCCCACATCCGGTGCTGCCACGTGCCGAGCGAGATCATCGGCTCGATCGTGAATGTCATGCCGGGACGCATGATCAGCGACGAGCGCGGGTCGTAGTAGTGCAGCACCTGGATGTCGCCGTGGAACTGCTCGCCGATGCCATGCCCGATGAACGCCTTCACGACGCCGTAGTGGTGCGACT
>JACDGA010000144.1 GCA_013815505.1 Acidimicrobiia bacterium | reverse complement strand
GCGCCGTGCTCACCAACCCCGGTGGCCCCGGCGGCTCCGGCCTCGAGTTCATCGCCAACGGCGGCTCGTCGCTCGTGAACGAGCTCGGCCTCTCCGACTTCGACCTCGTCGGGTTCGACCCGCGTGGCGTCGATCGTTCCGGCGGGCTCGACTGCGTCGACGATAAGTGGCTCGACGAGCACACGAACCCCGACTACACGCCCGACGATCGGCGCGAGCAGCAGCTCCTCGACGAAGCCCGTGCCGGCGTGTACGCGGCGTGCAAGGCGGAGTACGGCGAGTCGCTGGTGCACTACTCGACGGCGAACACGGCCCGCGACATGGACGCGATCCGCGAAGCGCTGGGCGACGAGCAGGTCTCCTACCTCGGCATCTCCTACGGCACGTATCTGGGCGCGGTGTACGCCACGCTGTTCCCGGATCGCGTCAGGGCGATGGTGCTCGACTCGTCGTACGAGCCGGTCGACGACACGGTCGAACAGCAGTACACGACCCAGCTCGTCGGGTTCGAGGGCGCCTTCGACAACTGGGCGCAGTGGTGTGCCGACGACGCCGATCGGTGCCTGTTCAGCGTCGACGACGCCGACGCGGTCGAGGCGAGATGGGACGATCTGTCCGACGCGCTGGACCGCGCGCCGCTCACTGCGGAGGACGGTCGCGAGGTCAACCAGGCCACGTTGCTGAACGCCACGATCGGCGCGATGTACAGCGACGCCTCGTGGCCGGACCTGGGCGCGTCGCTGCAGCAGGCCGAGGGCGGCGACCCCGCTGGTCTGCTGAGGATGAGCGATCGGTTTGCGAGCCGAAACGCCGACGGCACGTACTCGACGATCAACGAGTCGGGACCGGTGATCCGCTGCGCCAGCGGGATCGTGCAGGAGACGCCCGACGATCCGGAGGTGATCTTCGACGAGCTGCGCGAGGTTGCGCCGCGGTTCTCGCGCGACATCCGGGCAGAGGACTTGCGCAACGGCTGTGACCAGCTGCTCGACGAGCCGGCGGAGGTCGTCGTGCCCGACTACGACGGCGAGGCCCCGATCCTCGTCACGGGCGGCCTCAACGACCCCGCCACGCCCTTGCGGTGGGCGGAGGAGCTGGACGAGCGGATGGGTGGGTCGTCGGTGTTCGTCCAGTTCAACGGCGAAGGGCACGGACAGGTCCTGTCGTCGGACTGCATCACCGAGATGGAGGGCGCCGTGCTCGCCGACCTCGAGCTGCCCGACGAGGGCGCCGAGTGCGAGCCTGATCCCGAGGTGGAGAAGCCCGAGTGGTGGGACGGCATCGACACACCGGAGGGCATCTCCGACGTGGAGGTGCTGCCGGCGCTGTTGTCGGCGCTCGGTCTCTCACCCGCAACCGGCTACGGCGAGGTGCGGCTCACCGAGCTGTCGGTCGCCGAGGTGCAGGACGGCTACGGCGGTGACACGCTCGGCGAGGACTTCGTGAAGGTGGCCGAGACCGAGATCCTCACTGACGTGTATGCGACCTACTTCACCGCGCCCGACGACCTCATCTTCCTCGTGCTCGTGATGCCGCCAGCGGCGTTCGAGACCAAGGAGTTGGAGAGCGCCAGGGGCATCGTGCCCGAAGGTCAGACGGCGGTCGTGCTCGCCGCCATCTCCGCCTGACGTTGGAGAACGCTGACTGAGCCGACGGTGCTCACCGGTCAGGGATGAAGACGAGCTTCTGTTCGAGATACTCGTCGATGCCGGTGAAGCCGCCCTCGCGCCCGAGGCCCGACTGCTTGATGCCACCGAACGGTGCCGCCGGGTTGGAGACGAGCCCGGAGTTGACGCCCACCATGCCGAACTCCAACGCCTCGGCGACGCGCACGGCACGGTGCAGCGTCTCGGTGAACACGTAGCCGACGAGTCCGTACTGCGTGTCGTTGGCCATCGCGACGACCTCGTCTTCGCTCGTGAACGTCTGGATCGCAGCGACGGGGCCGAAGATCTCCTCGCGCACGACGCGCGTCGAGCCGTCGACGTTGGTCAGCACCGTGGGCTCGAAGAACCATCCGGGTCCGTCGACGGCTCCGCCGCCGGTGAGCACCTCGGCGCCGCCCTCGACGGCTTCGTCGACCATCTTCGCCACGCCGTCGCGCGCCTTTTTCTCGATGAGCGGACCGACGTCGACACCGGACTCTGTGCCGCGCCCCACCTTCAGCGCACCCATGCGCTCGGCGAGCTTCGCCGCGTACTCTTCTGCGAGGTCGGCGTGGACGTAGAGCCGGTTGGCGGCCGTGCACGCCTCGCCGATGTTGCGCATCTTGGCGGTCATCGTCCCCTCGACGGCGAGGTCGAGGTCTGCGTCGTCGAACACGATGAGCGGCGCGTTGCCGCCGAGCTCCATCGACGTGCGCAACACGGAGTCGGCGGCCTGCTTCAACAGCCCGATCCCGACCTCGGTCGAGCCGGTGAACGACAGCTTGCGCAGCCGGGCGTCGGTGAGGATCGGCTCGCTCAGCTCGCTCGAGCTTCCGGTCGGCAGCACCGAGAGCACGCCGTCGGGGAGACCTGCGTCCTTCAGCAACGAACCGAGGGCGAGCATCGACAGCGGCGTGAGTGCCGGCGGCTTGATGATCGCGGTGCAGCCCGCGGCGATCGCCGGGCCGATCTTGCGGGTCCCCATCGCGAGCGGAAAGTTCCACGGCGTGATGAGGTAGCACGGCCCGACCGGCTGGCGCATCACGACGAGGCGCCCCCCGGCGGCCGGGTTGCGCATGTAGCCACCGTTGATCCTCGGCGCCTCCTCGGCGTACCAGCGGAAGAACTCGGCGGCGTACGTGACCTCGGTGGCGCTTTCTGCGAGCGTCTTGCCCATCTCGAGCGTCATCACGAGCGCCAACTCGTCGCGCCGCTCGATCATCAACTCCCACGCCGAGCGCAGGATCTCCCCGCGCTCGCGCGGCGTCGTCGCCGCCCACGAGGATTGCGTCTCGACTGCGATGTCCATCGCCGCCCGAGCCTCGGTGGGGCCCGCGGCGCTGATCTCGGTGAGGATGCTGCCGGTCGACGGGTCCTCGACCTTGAGCGTCGAGTCGAGCTCTGTCTCGCGACCGCCGAGCAGGATGCCCTTCGGTACGGCCTCGATGGCGGCCCGTTCCTGCTCCGTCGTGATCTCAGCGTTCATGACGGCAACGGTACGGCGTGGGCGCGGTCAGCGCGAGAGCTGGTCGACCGAGAAGAGTTCCTTGTCGTCGACGGTGCCGGTGAACGTGCCCTCGAGCGTGGTGCCCGAGCGACCGGGGAACTCGCTTGTCGTGCCTGTCATCGTGGCGGCTCCGCCGTCCTGGGTCTTCCCCGTGCAGTCGATCTTGATCTCGTCGATGCCGGCGGAAGCGTTTGCCTTGCACTTCAGCTTCCCGTCGAGCGGCTGGTCGTTCTCCTCGAACGCCGTCTCGCCCAGCTCCGTTGCGAGGTTGCGAGCGATGACCTCGGCGCCGTCACGCTGGACGTCGTCGGCGGCGTCGCTGACGTCGTCACCGACGTCCTCGGCCGCGGTCTCGAGCGAATCCTGCGTCTCTTCGCTGCACGCGGATGCAGCGAACGCGACGGCGGGAACCGCGAGCAGCGACAGCATCGTGCGCCGCACGGAGCGGCCGGAGCGGGTTGGGCGGGAGGACGTGACGTTCATATGTCCAGAGTTACCCAGCCACGCCGCGCTACTAACCGTCGACGGCGATCCCGACGCTCGGCGCGGGTGTGCTTCACTTGCGGCGTGATCGAGGTGGAAAACCTGACGAAGCGCTTCGGCGGCCAGGTGGCCGTCGATCATCTGTCGTTCCAGGTACAGGAGGGTCGTGTCACGGGCTTCCTCGGTCCCAACGGGTCGGGCAAGAGCACCACGATGCGGTGCATGCTCGGCCTCGACCGTCACCAGGCCGGTGCGACCCGCTTCGACGGCCAATCGTTCGGCCAGCTGGCGCGACCGCTCACCCAGGTGGGGGCCCTGCTCGACGCCGGGTACGTGCACCCGGCGCGCACGGCGCAGAACCACCTTCGCTGGCTCGCGGCGACGAACGGGATGTCGCGCACACGCGTCGGTGAGGTGCTCGACATGGTGGGGTTGCACGACGTCGCCCGGCGCAAGCTCAAGGGGTTCTCGCTCGGCATGCGCCAGCGACTCGGCATCGCCAGCATCATGCTCGGCGATCCGCACACGTTGATTCTCGACGAGCCGGGCAACGGGCTCGACCCCGAGGGCATCCGTTGGGTCCGCGACGTGCTGCGCATGTTCGCCGATCAGGGCCGCACCGTGTTCGTCTCCAGTCACCTGCTGTCGGAGATGAACCTCATGGCCGACCACCTCATCGTCATCGGGCGTGGCCGGCTCATCGACAACTGCTCGGTCGACGAGTTCGTCGGCCGCCACGCGACGCGCTGGGTGCGCGTCCGGTCGCCACAGCTCGGCCGCCTCCTGTCGGCGCTGCACGGCCGCGTCGAGTCGATCGACACGATCGACGATTCCACGGCCGAGGTCCACGGCGCGACGACGGAGATGGTGGGTGAAGCCGCGGCGCGCCAAGGCGTCGTGCTGCATGAACTCGCGCAGCAGACCGGCTCGCTCGAGGACGCGTTCTTGAAGGCAACCGCCGACGTCGTCGACTTCCGCGCCGGCGAGGCGCCCGGCGGCCAACCTCAGGCGTGGAACACTGCGCCGGCGGGACCACCATCGGCAGGCTGGATGCCGCCGCCACCACCGGCTTCCGACGGCGGCGACGCGCCCCGCGAAGGAGGTTGGTGATGTTCGTCGGCGCATTCCGAGCAGAGTGGATCAAGCTCACCACGTTGCGCTCGCACTGGGTGCTGCCGATCGTCGGCGTCGGATTTTGCTGGCTCGTCGTCTTCCTCACCGCGAACGCCGCCGACGAGTTCGACTTCGTCGACGGACGCGAGCTGAGCGAGCTCATCGTCGGTGTCTCGATCGTCACCGTGATGCTGCTCGGGGTCGTTTCGGTGCTCGCCACGACGGGCGAGATCACCTACAACACGTTCCGGCCCACGTTCGCGGCGACGCCGAACCGATGGGTCTCGCTCGGCGCCAAGTTGCTCGTCGTCACCATCACGACGCTCGTGCTCACGGCGACGACGGTGGCCGTGGCGTGGCTCGGCGGTTCGTCGATCCTCGGCGACGACCAGTCGGTGTCGCTGTCCGATCGGGGTGCGCAGGGCCAGTTGATCTCGATCGTGCTGCTCGGTGGACTGCTCACGGTGCTCGGCATGGCGCTGGCGATGCTGATGCGCAACTCTGCAGCGGCGATCGCGATCCTGCTGTTGTGGCC
>JACDGA010000143.1 GCA_013815505.1 Acidimicrobiia bacterium | reverse complement strand
CGAATCATCGTGACGGTGCGCCGCTGCGCAGCAGCGGAGCGGTCATTGGTGCACCGCCCGTCGTCCCAGTCGTTCGTCCACACGGCCATGGTGCACCAATGAGCCGATCGGACGATCGCTTCACGCGTCTCACAGTGCTCGGCGAGAGCAGGTCACCCGGGCCACACGGGGGCATGAGGAGGCTCGCCTTGTTCGCCGCCGTGATCATCGTGCCCGCGCTTGCGCTGCTCGCCCTGTGGCGTGTCGCCGACGGCCGTCGCGGCGACAGCGAACCACTCGACCTGCGACCCGACGCCGTGCAGGACACTGGCCGTCCCGTCACCGAACCCCTGCGCACGCGGCTGCTGTCGTTCCGCCGCACACCGGCGCTGCTCGCCGACGACACCAACCGGGCGCAGCTCACCGCCGCAGTGCGAACGTTGTCGTCGCGCGTCGGCGAGCGTTCGTGCCTGACGGTGTCGCTCGACGGCACGGACGTGCAGCGAGTCGGAGCCGAACGCCCCGTCGTCCCTGCCAGCTCGATGAAGGTGATCGTCGCCGCCGTCGCGCTTGAGCGCCTCGGCCGCGACCACCGCTTCACGACGACGCTCGTCGGGACGGTCGACGGGAGCACCGTGGTCGGCGACCTCACCATCGTCGGTGGCGGCGACCCGTTGCTCACGAGCGACGCCTTCCCGATCGAGAACGACCCCCAACCGGTGGTCAACGAGACGTCGCTCGACGCGCTTGCGATCCAGCTCGCCGAGGCGGGGGTGACGACTGTCGAGGGTGACGTCGTTGCCGACGAATCGCGTTACGACGACGAGCGTTACGCACCCGACTGGGTTCCCGCCGATCGCGATGTCGAGGCGGGGCCGCTCGGCGCGTTGATGGTGAACGACGCACGCGTCACGGCCTCCGGGGTGCATAGCGAGGATCCTTCGCTCGGCGCCGCGCAGGAGCTCGTCGATGTGCTCGGCGCGCAGGGAATCGAGGTGCTCGGCAGCGCGCGGGCCGGTTCGGCGCCGGCCGGTGCCGAACAGATCGCGACCGTCGAGTCGTCGCCGCTGCACGCCGTCGTCGCCGAGATGCTCACGACGAGCGATGACAACACGGCCGAGCTGCTGGTGAAGGAGCTCGGCATTGCCAACGGCAGCGCCGGCACGCGAAAGGGTGGACTCGCCGTCGTGCGAGCGCAGCTCGACGAGTGGGGAGCCGACGTGGCCGGCACGTCGCTGACGGACGGTTCCGGCCTCTCGGCGACGAATCTCGTGACGTGCAACGTGTTGCAGATGGTGCTTGTCGACTCGGGTCATGCCGACGACCTCGCAGCCGGCATGGCGATCGCCGGGGAGACGGGCACGCTGTCCGACGTGTTCGGGTCGTCGTCGGTCGCCGGCCGCATGCGCGCCAAGACAGGGACATTGGCGAACCTCCCTGCCGACGCCGACCCGCCGGCGTCGAAAGCCCTCGTCGGGTACGTCCCCTCAGGGCGGCGACACCGGATCGAGTTCTCCCTTGTCCTCAACGGACCTACCGTGAACGATCCCGGGCAGTATCTCCCCGTGTGGGAGGAGCTCGCCGCAACGCTCGGCGAGTACCCGGCGGGCCCCACGGCACGAGCGCTCGGACCGCGACGCTGAGGGCGCCGGTATGGAGGCACTGACCCCACGACCGATCGACGGCACCCCGATGTTCCCGCTCGGGCAGGTGCTGCTCCCATCGACCGGGATGGGTCTGCACGTCTTCGAGCCGCGCTTCCGCCAGCTCGTCATCGACTGCCTCGCCTCCGAGCACGACCCGCCCGAGCTCGCCAGCACGCTCATCGAGCATGGCCACGAGGTGGGCGGCGAGGACGAGCGAGCCACCGTCGGCGTGCTCGCTCACATGCAAGGTGTCGAGGCGATGCCAGACGGTCGCTACACGTTCGTCGCCATCGGCGTGCGGCGCGTGCGGGTGACCGAGTGGCTCGACGACGATCCTTACCCGCGAGCGCGCGTCGAGTCGTGGCCCGACCCCGACGCCGACGATCCCACGCTGCTCGGTGCGCTCCGCACAGCCGCGCAGCGAGCCGAACAGCTGCGCCGTCTGATCGCGGAGGCGCAGGGTGGCGGCGCTGTGCCGGGCGAGCTCGTTACCGACGACCTGCCGGCCATCGGGTGCTACCAGCTCGCGGCGCAGCTTCCGATCGGACCTGCCGACCGTCACCGGTTGCTGCGGGCGCCGACCGTGCGCACCCGCTTCGAGGTGCTCGACGAGGTGTTCGACGACCTCGAGTCGATGTTGAAGTTCGGCATGACGTGATAGAACGTCCTGCGTGGCGCAGCCCATGAACGACCCGACCGGGCCCGCCGGCTCGACCGGCTCGACCGGCTCGAACAACATCGATGTCGGCGACGTCGTCGACACGGTCAAGCAGTACGTGCGCCAAGAGACGATCGCGCCGCTCAAGGGTGCCGGCCGCTGGCTGGCGATGGGCGCCGCGGCGGCGTTCGCGCTCGGAATCGGACTGCTGCTCGTCATGCTCGGCCTGCTGCGCCTGATCCAGACCGAGTGGGAGCGGTCCGCAGAGGGATCGCTGTCGTGGCTGGCCTACGCCATCGTCCTCGTCGTCTGCGTCGCCGTGCTCGCCTTCACGCTGTCGAGGATCAAGAAGGACACGCTCAACAAGGAGCCTCACTGATGGCCGCCGACATGCGCAGCGACAAGATCACGAAAGAGCAGTTGCAGGGCAAGCTGCAGGGCTTCCAGGACGGGCTGACGAGCCAGGTCGAGGACAAGAAGAAGACTCTCATCGCTGTCGCTGCGGCGGGCGGTGTCGTCGTGCTGCTGCTGTTCTTCCTGCTCGGCCGGCGCAGCGGCAACAAGAAGCGCACCGTCGTCGAGATCCGGCGCCTCTGACCCGTGGCACGCTCCGCGCGTCGGCGGCGCCTCTCGCCCATGTACCTGCTGCGCACGCAGGCCATCACGAAGGGCTTCCTCGGCGGCCAGTCCGGTTGGCGGACGTTCGGCATCGCCTACTTCGGGCTGCGCTTCGTGAAACGGCTGCTCGGCAAGAACGAGGAGGTGCTGCTCGTCGAAGAGCTCGCTCCCGGCCAGCGCATGCACATCACTGCGCTCGCCCCGCCGGAGAAGCGGTCGCGACGTTCGCGTCGATGAGGGTGCTACTGCGCAACCCTCGACGGGAGATCGAGATCGACGGCGGTGTTCCGGCGCGCACGATGCTGGAGCGACTCGGCCTGGCGCACGAGGCGCACCTCGTGATCCGCAACGGGACGCTCGTGCCGGGCGACGAGCGCCTGGAGGACGATGACGAGATCGAGGTCCGTCCCGTCATCTCCGGCGGCGCGTCACCGTGAGCAAGTGCAGGGCGTGCCGCGAGCCGGCGATTATCGACCTGCCCCGCCACAACGCCAACTTCTGCGACGTCCACTTCCGTCAGCTCGTGCGGCGTCAGGTCGAGAAGGCGATCGATGACTTCGCCATGTTGCGGCCCGGCGATCGGGTGCTCGTGGCGGTCAGCGGCGGCAAGGACTCGCTGGCTGCATGGGACCTGCTCGTCGAGCTCGGCTACGAGGCGGACGGCTTCTACGTCGGACTCGGCATCGGTGAGTACAGCGAAGCGAGCAGTGAGCACGCGGCACGCTTCGCGCACGACCGTAGGCTGCGCCTGCTCACCGTCGACCTGCGTGACGAGTTCGGATACGACGTCCCGACGGCGTCGCGGGCGACGCGCCGACCGGCGTGCTCGTCGTGCGGGCTGAGCAAGCGTCACCTGTTCGACCGTGCGGCTCTCGACGGCGGCTACGACGCGCTCGTGACGGGTCACAACCTCGACGACGAGGCAGCCGTGCTGTTCGGCAACACGCTGCGGTGGGACGTCGACTACCTGGCCAGGCAGCTCCCGGTGCTCGCCTCACGTGACGGGCTGCCCCGCAAGGTGAAGCCGCTCGTGCGCCTGACCGAGCGTGAGACGGCGGCGTGGTGCGTGGTGCGTGGCATCGACTACGCCGTCGACGAGTGTCCGATGTCGGCAGGCAACCGCCACCTCCGCTACAAGGAGGCGCTGAACGAGATCGAAGCGCACTCGCCGGGTTCGAAGGCGGCGTTCTACCTGAACTTCCTCGACAACATGGCGCCGCTGCTGGCGGATCGGCGCGACGCGTCGGTGGCGACGGTGGGGGAGTGCACGCAGTGCGGATCGCCGACGACGGGCGACCGTTGCGCGTTCTGCCGGCTCGTCGAAACGGCGTCGCAGCACGAGCCGGTGCCGGTCGCGATGGCGCGGCGACGCTGATGACCCGTGCGTTCGCTGCGGGCGAGCGTGTGTTGCTGATCGACAGCAAGGCACGCCGCTACCTCGTCACGCTCGCGGTCGGCGGTGAGTTCCACAGCCATCACGGGTTCGTGCCCCACGACGACGTGATCGGTTCGCCGGAGGGCACCGTGCTGCGTTCGACGAAGGGCGCCGAGTACCGCACGCTGCGTCCGACGCTGGAGGACTTCGTGGTCGAGATGCCGCGCGGCGCGCAGGTCATCTATCCGAAGGATCTCGCCCCGATCTGCATGCTCGCCGACATCGGACCAGGCGTGCGGGTGTTCGAGACGGGCGTCGGGTCGGGCGCGCTGTCGATGGCGATGCTGCGCTGGGGTGCCGACATCGTCGGCTACGAGACGCGGCTGGACTTCGCCAACAAGGCGAGGAAGAACGTCGCCAGCTTCCTCGGCGACGAGGCGCTCGATCGCTTCAGGGTCGAGATCGCCGACAGCTACGAGGGCATCGCCGACGCCGATGTCGGTGACGGGTTCGACCGTGTCGTGCTCGATCTGCCAGAGCCGTGGCGCGTCGTGCCCCACGCCGAGCGGGCGTTGCGCCCTGGCGGCATCCTCGTCGCCTACACGCCCTCGATCACGCAGGCGGTCCAGGTGCGTGAGTCGTTCGACCGGCGCTGGATGGACTCACGCACGATGGAGGTCCTGCACCGCGGCTGGTACGTCAACCCACCCGCCGTGCGCCCCGACCACCGCATGGTCGCCCACACCGCCTTCCTCACCGTCTCCCGCTTCGCCCCCTGATAGACGTCGAAAGACGTTCTGAGTCACGAACAATGCCGAGTCTCGACATTGATCGTGACTCACATCTGGCGCCGGAGTTCTGAGTCACCGCATAGGTCGAGACCCGGCCTTTGTGGTGACCCAGAAATCGCTGGGATCGCACTTCCGGATCGGCCCACCAGCGACCCCTCATCGTGGGTGATGTCACGCATCGATCGCCGCTTGATCGAGCTCGCCTCGCCGTCGGGCTA
>JACDGA010000142.1:2229-5294 GCA_013815505.1 Acidimicrobiia bacterium | reverse complement strand
GCCGGGATGTCGTCGGGCCTGCGGCTCGTCGTGAGGTTGCCGTCGACGACGACCTCTTCGTCGACCCACTCGCCGCCTGCGTTGCGGATGTCGGTCTGCAGGCTCGGCCACGACGTCAAGCGCTTGCCACCCAGCACGCCGGCCTCGATCAGGGTCCACGGCGCGTGACAGATCGCAGCGACAGGCTTGCCGGATCCGACGAAGTCGCGCACGAACGACACGGCCGCGCCGTCGAGCCGCAACGCGTCGGGATTGGCGACGCCGCCGGGCAGCACGAGGGCGTCGTAGTCGTCGACGGCGGCGGCGGCCACGACCTGATCGACCTGCTGCGTCGTCGCCGGCGTGAGGTGATCGAACGTCTGCACGTCGCCAGCCTCGAGGCTGAGCAGCACCGGTTGATGCCCGGCATCCGACACCGCCTTCCATGGCTCGTCGAGCTCGATGCGCTCGGTCCCCTCGCCGGCGACGAGGAATGCGATCTTCTTGACGTTCGTGGAGGTCATCAAGCGCCACAGTCCCCATCTCCGGCGTGGCGTAAACGAGGGCGGCCACAGGACGGCCGAGCTCCGAGGGCGCCGCCGTAGCGTGACGACGTGGCCGATACGTTCTTCACGCTCGATCGGTCGGGCGACGTCGACCGGTTCGTCGCCACGGACCACGCACGCGGCCCGTGGAACCCCGACGCCTGCCACGCCGGTCCGCCCACGGGGCTCGTCGCCAGGGCTGCCGAGCGAGCCGTCGACGACAAGCGCCTGATGCGACTGACGCTCGATCTCGTCCGGCCGATCCCGATGACGGGCTTCACGATCCGCTCCGAGGTCACGCGTGCTGGGCGAGCCGTCGCGACGTCGGCGCACGCAATCGTCGACGACGCCGGGCGCGAGTGCGTGCGAGCGAGCGCGCTCCACGTGCGCACCGAGGCCGGCACACTCGCGGCCAGCGACGGCGTCGTGCCGCACGTGCTCGCCGATGCGACGCCGGGACACTTCCCGTTGCGCGAACTGCCTCACGGACAGCCGGGCTTCAGCGGCGCCGGGATCGAGGTTCGGTACCCGCCCGGCCACGGACCCGAAGTCGGCCCGACGGCGATGTGGATGCGTACCGTGGCGCTGCTGCCCAGCGAGGCGATGTCATCGTTTCAGAAGGTGTGCCCGCTCGCCGACTGCGTGAACGGGATCTCCCGCCACGCCGATCCCCGTCAAGTCGGATTCGTCAACGCCGATCTCACGATCCTCTTGCACCGCGAACCGGTCGGCGACTGGTTCTGCCTCGACGCATCCTCGAACTGGCACGACAACGGCACGGGTGTCGCCCATGGCCTCCTGTTCGACGAGCACGGCACCATCGGCCGCGCGATGCAAGCCCTCCTCATCACGCCGCCGCCGAGTTTCTGAGTCCCGGGGCGGGGCGTCGAAACTACGCCAGCTTCTCGACGAATGCCTCGAGCTGGCGGAGGTTGCGGCACTCGAAGACGCCGTCGGTGTGGGTCGCGTACTCGCCGACGATCGAGTCGCCCGTGTTCCAGTACGAGCGCGGCTCGGGGTTGAGCCAGTACACGTGGCGAGCCTTCTGCTCGATCTCCTTCACGACCCACGACTGGCTGGCGTGGTAGTTGTTGCGGGCGTCACCGAGCAGCAGCACGGTGCTCTTCGGCCCGATGTCGCGCCCGTAACGCTGCCAGAACACCTCGAAGGCATGGCCGTAGTCGGAGTGGCCGTCGACCCACACGACGTCGGCTTCGGTGTTGATGCGGTGCACCGCCTCGCTCACGTCCTCGGTCGCCTTGAAGTAGTCGGTGACCTCGTCGATGCCGTCGATGAACACGAATGACCGCACCTTCGAGAACTGGTTCTGCAGCGCGTACACGAGCATCAACGTGAAGCGGGCGAAGGCGGCGACCGAGCCCGAGATGTCGGCGACGACGATCAGCTCGGGCTTCACCGGGCGCGGATAGCGGAACTTCGGATCGAGCGGCACGCCCCCGGTGCTCAGCGAGTGCCGCACCGTGTTGCGGAAGTCGAGCGGTCCACGTCGGCCATGACGCCGTTTGCGCGTGAGACGGGCGGCGAGCTTGCGCGTCAGCGGCTGCAGCGCCTTCTTCAGCATCTGCATCTCGTCGCGACTGGCGTGCATGAAGTCGACGTCTTCGGGCAGTGGCTTGCGCAGCGTCTTCGCCATCGCCTCGACGCCACGGTCGGCGACGAGCCGGCGCCGGATCTCCGCCTCGATCTCTGCCCGGAACTCCTGGATGCGGTGATCGAACTCCTCGCGCTCGAGCCGTTCCTCGAACGGCGTCATCTCCGACGGCGCCTGCTCGCGCATCTGGTCCATCATCCGTTCCATCAGCCCGTCGAGGTCGAGGTTCCGAAGCGTCCGGTAGAGGTAGTACGTGCCGCCGACCGGCCGGCCCGGCTCCATCCCGGCGTGGCGTTGCACGGCCTGGCGGGCGAGCGCCCGCATCATCGCCTGATCGCCGGCGAGCAGCGCCTGCATCAGCATCTGGGCGATCTCTTCCTGCGTGAGGCCTTCTATCCCCCCGCCGGCGCCGCGACCCTCGCCCTGTCCCTGAAGCGCTTGCATCTCCCGCCACATCTCGTCGGCGGCATCACCGTCCTCGCCGTCGTCGCCGATGCGGAACTCCGGGCCTCGCAGGCTGAAGTACACCTCGAACACCGTCTCGAACGCCCGCCAGTGGGCGTTGTTCTTGACGAGCGTGGCACCGAGGGCGTACTTGAACGCCTCGCGGTCCTCGATCGGGATGTGGGCGACCGCTTCCATCGCGTCGAGGTTCTCGGTGAGCGACACCGGAAGCCCTGCGTTGCGCAACTCGACGACGAACCCGTTGAGCAGATCGAGCATCGTTGCCCAACGTAGCGGCCACACTGTCGCAATGACCGATGACCCGGCCAAGCGCCTCGACGAGCTCGACCTCGACCCCATCACCCTCCCCGTCTTCGGCTCGTTCGAGCCGATCGTGCGCACCGGCGACCTGCTGCACACGATGGGCCACTGGCCGCTCGACGGCGACCAGCCGGTGACGGGCAGGCTCGGCGACGACCTCGACC
>JACDGA010000142.1:0-2219 GCA_013815505.1 Acidimicrobiia bacterium | reverse complement strand
CGAGCTCGGCGATCTCTCACGGGTGTTGTGCATCGCCTCGATGCTCGTGACGATCAACGCGACACCGGAGTTCGGCGATCACACGGCGGTCGCCGACGCAGCATCGGATCTGCTGATCGACGTGTTCGGCCCGCCCGGTCGACACGCCAGGCTCGCTGTCGGTGTCGCCTCGCTCCCCGGCAACGTCGCGCTCGAGCTGACGGCCGTCGTGGAGGCACCCGTCGAGACGGTCTGAGCGCGCGCCCGTGGTGCGACCGTGTTACAAGGGGTGCATGACGCGTCTCGGCTATCAGATCCCGAACTTCACCTATCCCGGCGTCGAACCGGCCGATCTCTACGACGAGGTCGCCCGACAGGCGAAGGAGGCGGACGGCTCCGGCTTCGACACGGTGCTCGTGATGGACCACTTCTTCCAGCTGCCGATGCTCGGCCCGCCCGACCACTTCATGCTCGAGTGCTATTCGTTGCTGTCGGCGCTGGCGAGGGACACGTCGACGGTGCGCCTGAGCGGCCTCGTCACGGGCAACACCTACCGCAACCCGGCCGTGCTGGCGAAGACCGTGACCACGCTCGACATCGTGTCGGGAGGGCGCGCGCAGCTCGGCATCGGTGCCGGCTGGTTCGAGCTCGAGCACCAGGCGTTCGGCATCGAGTTCGGCACGTTCACCGATCGCTTCGAGAAGCTCGAGGAGGCGCTGCAGATCATCATCCCGATGTTGCGCGGCGAACGGGTTTCGCTCGACGGCAAGCACTACCAGGTGGTCGATGCGTTCAACTCGCCACCGCCCGTGTCACGTGTGCCCGTGCTCATCGGTGGCAGCGGCGAGCGCAAGACGCTGCGGATGGTGGCCCAGTACGCCGACGAGTCGAACCTCATCTGCGGGCGCGAGGAGGTCGGGCGCAAGCTCGACGCGCTCGCCGAGCACTGCCGGATGCTCGGCCGTGACCGCAGCGAGCTCACCGTGTCGTGGCAGCGGTCGGTGTGCATCGCTCCGACGACCGACGAGGCGATGAGCGACCTTCGCGACGGCCTGCGCGCCAACGGTCTGGACCTCGACTCGATGCCGGAGGATCAGCAGACGGCGATCACGGAACGATTCATCGTCGGCGATCCCGACACCGTCGGCGCACAACTCGCCGACGACCTGGCGCTTGGTGTCGACGGGTTCACGATCAACCTCCCCGTCAACGGCCACGTGCCAGGCAGGGTCGCGCTGCTGGGCGAGACTGCGTCGAAGGTCATCGCCACCTGAGCGCTGCGCTGCTGGCGGAGAACTCGGTCAGCCGACGTGGACGGCGTCGAGAATCCGCGCCGCCGTCTCGGCATCGCCGACGACGTCGAGATCGGCTTGGGGCAGTCGGTGCCACACCGCGAGAGCGAGATCAGACGCGGCACCGCGGATCGCGGCATCGCCCTTGGCGTGGGCTCGTTCCACCTCGACGTTGTCGTTGGTGAGTCGAAGCAGCCACTCCCCCGTTCCCGGATCGACGTCGTCGGTGCAGTGGAGGTGCAACGTCGCGCCGACGAGATCCGGTGGCACGCCGTCGCCCTTCGTGAGGAGGAACCGAGGCACGAACAGCGTCATCCACTCGTCGATGCCGTCGACTGCCAGCCGCGCCTCGATCGGGGGGGCACCGGCGGCGTCGATGCCGTGGCCGGCGTCCCAGCGGTGCATCGCCGTCTCGTGCGCCTGACGCCGCATCCAGAACGCCACATCGCACTCGCCGATGAAGCTGCGTGACGGCTCGGACGGGTCGTGGCGATCGATCTCGGCGACGAGGCCGTCGAGCGACTCGCGGTACCAGTCGAGGATGGACGCACCGGCGGGCGGTGCTGGGCGCTCGCGGCCACGAACACCGTCGACACCTGCCACGAGGTGCGACGTCGCCCAGCGGTGGATGCCGCCGAGATGCCCGACCAGCGCCTCGATGTCCCAACCGGGGCATGTCGGCACGTCG
Source organism: Acidimicrobiia bacterium (assembly GCA_013815505.1). GTDB lineage: Bacteria > Actinomycetota > Acidimicrobiia > Acidimicrobiales > Ilumatobacteraceae > JACDHN01. Next base: position 260 of record JACDGA010000142.1, on the reverse strand, counting down.
GCAGCGAGCTCGTCGGCAGGGAGGCTCGCGATCCTCGCGCCCTCCTCGACGAGCGCGGCGCGATGTGCTGAGGGTTCCACACGATGGAACGTACAGCGCCCCGAGTTGCCACGAAGTGGCCCCGACGACGAACATCGCCGCCATCGACAAGCGTGCGCTCAAGGAGAAGTACCGCCGCGAGCGGGCGAAACGCCTGCGGCCCGATGGCAACGACCAGTACATCCGCCTCGCCGGACAGCTCGCCCACTACCTCGACGATC
>JACDGA010000141.1:4183-5299 GCA_013815505.1 Acidimicrobiia bacterium | reverse complement strand
CGTCCGCGGAGCTCGACGCCGACGTACGGCGTGTTGCGCGACCGGCTGGCGAGCCGGCCGGGAACGACCTGCCACCGCTCATCGGGATCGAACACCACGAGGTTCGCCGCCCTGCCGGGCTTGATCGGACCACCGTGGCGGTCGCCGACTCCTGCGATCGCCGCCGGCTTCCACGACAGTGCGGCGACCACGTCGGCGACGGGCATGTCGAGCACGGAGAGTGCAACTCCGAGTGCCGTCTCGAGCCCGAGCATCCCCGGCGGCGCACTGTCGAGCGGTCGCTCCTTCGACGCCGGCGGGTGTGGTGCATGGTCGGTGGCGATGGCGTCGATCGTGCCGTCGGCGACGCCAGCGCGCAACGCTGTGACGTCGCCCTTCGTCCGCAGCGGCGGGTTGACCTTGTACACGGGATCGAAGCCGGCCAGCGCCGCGTCGGTGAGGCAGAGGTGGTGCGGGGCGACCTCCGCCGTCACGGGCAGCCCGTCTGCCTTGGCCGCCCGCACGAGCTCGACGCTGCGCGCTGTCGACAGGTGGAGGAAGTGCATCGGTGTGCCGGTGAGGCGCACGAGCTCGATGTCGCGGAACAGCATCAGCTCCTCGGCGATCGCAGGCCATCCGGGCACGCCGAGGCGCGAGCAGCACGTGCCCTCGTGCATGACGGCGCCCTCCGTGAGCCGGGCCACCTCGCAGTGCTGGGCGAGCACGATGTCGAGCCCGCTGGCGTATTCGAGTGCCCTGCGCATGAGCAGCGGGTCCTGCACGCCGGTGCCGTCGTCGGTGAAGAGGCGCACGCCGGCGGCTGCCAGCTCGCCGAACGGTGACAGCTCGACGCCGGCGCGCCCGATCGTGATCGACGCCGCCGGCAGCACGTCGCAGCACGCGGCGGCCTCTCCGCGCGCCCGTACGAGGTCGACGACGGCGCGATGATCGGCTGTCGGGTCCGTGTTGGGCATCGCCACGACTGCCGTGTAGCCGCCCTTGGCCGCCGCCCGCGAGCCGCTCTCGATCGTCTCGGCCTGTTCGCCACCGGGTTCGCGCAGGTGGGCGTGGAGGTCGACGAAGCCGGGGGCGACGATGCACCCCGACGCGTCGACGACGGTGTCCCCGTCGAGTCCG
>JACDGA010000141.1:0-4173 GCA_013815505.1 Acidimicrobiia bacterium | reverse complement strand
TCTTGCCGGCTTCGATCCGCACGTCGGCGACGCGCTCACCGGTCGCGTCGAGGACGCGGCCATTGGCGATCACGGTGCTCCGTGGGCTCATCGTGGTCGTCGCGCTCATCGGGCGACCGCTCCCGACCCGAGGAGGTCGAACAGCACGGCCATGCGCACCGCGACGCCGTTGCTGACCTGGTGTCCGATCACGGCGCCGGGCAGCTCGGCAGGATCGACGGTGATCTCGACGCCGTGGTTCATCGGGCCGGGGTGCATGACGAGTGCACCCTCGCGCAGGCGCCCGGCGCGCTCGGGTGTCAGCCCGAAGCGGGTCGTGTACTCCCCCAGGTTCGGCACGAGCGCCTCGCGCATCCGCTCGCGCTGCATCCGCAGCAGGTAGAGCACGTCGATGTCGCCAATGACGTTGTCGAGGTCGGCGGTGTGGTCGAACTCGGGGTCGACCGGTAGCAACGTGGTCGGGGCGACGAACGTGACACGCGCCCCGAGCTTCGCGAACAGCCGTGAGACGCTGCGCGCGACGCGGGAGTGCTTGATGTCGCCGACGACGGCGAGGTGCAGCCCGTCGAAGCCGGCGTTGCGACCCAGCTCGGTGCGCACGGTGTAGGCGTCGAGCAGTGCCTGGGTCGGGTGCGAGTGCCAGCCGTCGCCGGCGTTGACGACACTCGCCGACGTCCACCTGCACACCTGCTGGGGGACGCCGCTCGATCCATGTCGCACGACGAACGCGTCGACGCCCATCGCCGCCACGGTCTCGATCGTGTCGCGCAGGCTCTCACCCTTGTTGACGCTCGACTCGGAGACGGCGAACGTCAACACGTCGCCCGACAGCCGTTTCGTCGCCGTCTCGAAGCTGAGGCGGGTCCGCGTCGACGACTCGAAGAACAGGTTGCACACTGTCGTCCCACGCAGCGCCGGCACCTTCGGGTTGGCGCGCTGGTTGACCTCCGACATGTGGTCGCTGAGCTCCATCAAGCGGTCGACGTCGTCGAGCGTGAGGTCGTCGATCGACAGGAGGTGCTTCATCCGATCGTCACCCCGAGGTCGGTCACGACGACGGTCTCGTCGGCCGATGTCGGCAAGTTCTTGCCGACGAAATCGGGCCTGATCGGCAGCTGGCGGTGACCGCGATCGACCATCACGCACAGCTGCACGGCGGCCGGCCGGCCGTACTCGACGAGGGCGTCGAGCGCGGCGCGGATCGTGCGTCCCGTGAACAGGACGTCGTCGACGATGACGATGGTCGCGCCGTCGATGTCGAACGGCAGCTCGCTTACGGCAGCCGGGGTGACCGGCCGGATCGCGATGTCATCGCGGTAGAAGGCGACGTCGATGGATCCCCACGGGACGTGCGAGCCGTCGATCTCGGCGATCGCCTCGGCGAGCCGCCGTGCGAGCCAGACTCCGCCGCGCTGCACGCCGACGAGCGCCACGCCGTCGAGCCCCCGGTTGCGCTCGACGATCTCGTGCGCGATGCGGGTCGTGGCCCGCCGCACGTCGTCGGCGCCGAGCACCTGTTTGGCGCCCTCGGGCGCGCCCTTGTCCATCGATCCTCCGTCTGGGCCTCACAGGACCCGCTTCACGGTCGCCGTCGAACATAGCCCCTCCGGCCCCCACCACCGCCTGTCTGGGCGGTATCTCTTCCAGCAGTTGGAAGAAGCCCCGCCCAGAGCGTGAAATGGGACGAATCCCGCCCAGACGGTGGCGGGTCAGGCCGGTGGGAGCGGCCCAGACCGGCGGTAGAGCTCCCAGTAGTCGTTGCGGATGACGAGCTCGAACGCCGGCTCGATGCGGGCGAGGTCGAGCGTCTCCTCCTCGCTGCGGGCGCGTGGCAGCGCGACGTACTCGACTCGCTCGGCGCGGTCGACGAGGCGGGTGCCCTCGATGTCGACGTCCTCGTACAGCACCACCCGGAACGGGTTGGGGAACTGGTACACCTCGCGTCGGCGCGACAGGTGCGGAGCGAGGCTGTGGTGCACGGAGATCACGGCATCGCCCGGCACGGCGTCGACGACCTCGCGCGCCGCCACCGCGGCCGGGTTCGAGCGCTCCCAGTAGACGACCTCGTTGCGCGAGAACGGCAGCGGACCCCACAGCGTCGCTGTCAGCAACGACGTGCCGAGCGCCGCCGCGGTGACGACCACCCGTGCCTGCCGACCGAGCGCGCCGAGGGCGTAGACGGCGCCGAGCGTGAGCGCCGGCACTGCGATCATCGTGTAGTGGTAGCGGATGTCGTACTGATAGCCGTACGTCGAGACGACGTTCGCCGCCACGACGGCGCCGCTGATCAGTGCCACCGACGGCAGCCGGGCGGCCACCCAGGCGAACGGCGCGAGCAGTTGCCACACGTAGAACGGGCGGCCGTCGTCGCCGAGATGATCGATGACGTCGTTGGGCCGGGTGAACGCCCGCCCGACGAAGCCGCCGGGCCCGCCGAACGGGATCCGCCACGAGTTGCGCGTCGCCTCCCCTGTCAGGCCACGCATCACGACGAACATCGCCACGACCATGATGCTCGCGGCTCCGAGCATCGTGAGGATGCCGATGCGGCGATCGCGACGCACTGCGACCCAGAGACCGAGCGGGACGACCACGAGCGCGACGTCCTCTTTGACGAGCAGCGCAAGCACCACGAACACGAGATAGATCCGCCAGCGCCGCTCGAGCGCGCCGTAGATCGCGGCACCCACGAACACACCGGCGAACGCATCGGGATGGAAGTTCTCCAGGTTCGTCCAGCCGATCGCAGGGTGGAGCAGGTACATCGCGGCGAAGCAGAGCGCGAGGCCGCCCGATTCGAGGCGCCGTCTGGCGTAGGCGAAGACCGGGATCGCACCGGCGGCGATCAGCGCCGACTGGGCGAAGAACAGCGCACCCGCCGACGGGGCGATCCAGAACAGGGGCACCAGGAAGACGAGAATGAACGACGTGTGATCACCGAACAGGTTGCGACCCATCAGCGTCACGAACGGGGCGTCGAAGCGCGACAGCAGCCATACACCCTGGTCGTAGAGGCCGTAGTCGTAGCTCGACGTGCCGAGACCGTGGTGGATGTCGAGCGTGAGGCCGGTGAAGTACCACGTCCAGGCGACGACGAGCACGCCGAGTGCCCACCACCACGGGTCGACCGCAGCGATGCGTTCGACGATCCTCTGACCGCGAGCGTCGACGGCCGGCCGAGCGGACTCGACGGTCGCCGACGACATCAGCCGGTCGTCTCCGGGCGGAGCTCTCGGGCGAGGGCGGCCAGGACACCGTTGACGAAGCGACCGCTGTCGTCAGTGGAGAACCGCTTCGCCAGCTCGACGGCCTCGTCGATGACCACGGCAACGGGCACGTGATGACGTTCCATCAGCTCAAATGTGCCGAGGCGAAGCACGCTCAGGTCGAGCACGGGCATCCGGGCAAGGCTCCATCCCTTCGCCTTCGCCGCGATCGCGGCGTCGAGGTCGGCGAGCCGTCCCCCGACACCGTTGACGAGCGCGACGGTCAGCTCGTCGGGTTCGATGAGCTGCAGCGCGAGTGCGTCCTCGGGCGAGATGCCCTTCGTGTGCGCCTCGTAGAGCAGGTACAGCGCCCGCTCGCGGGCGTCGGAGCGTGGATCGGGTGGGCGCTGCATCAGGGTTCAGACGCGAGTCATGTACTCGCCGCTGCGCGTGTCGACGCGCAGCCGATCACCGGTGTTCACGAACAGCGGCACCTGGATGACCTTGCCCGTGCTCAGCGTCGCCGGCTTGCGGGCACCGGACACCCGGTCGCCCTGCACGCCGGGATCGGTCTGGGCGACGGCCAGCTCGACCGACGCCGGCACCTCGACGCCGATGATCTCGACGCCGTGGAGGGTGATCTGCACCGTCATCTGCTCGACGAGGTAGTCGGCCGCCGTCCCGAGCACCATTCCTGGCACGGTGATCTGGTCGTAGGTCTGGTTGTTCATGAACACGTAGTCGCCGCCGTCGCGGTAGAGCAGCTGCATGTCCTGGCGATCGACGATGGCCTGCTCGACACGGACACCGGCGTTGAACGTGCGCTCGACGACCGAGCCATTGCGGACGTTGCGCAGCTTCGTGCGCACGAACGCCCCGCCCTTGCCGGGCTTCACGTGCTGGAACTCCACGACCTGGAACAGCCCGTTGTCGAGCTGCAGCGTGATGCCGTTCTTCAGGTCGTTCG
>JACDGA010000140.1 GCA_013815505.1 Acidimicrobiia bacterium | reverse complement strand
CGTAGGCGGCGTCCGGGCCGTCACGGTCCGGTGTCGGGGTGAATGCCCGCTCGAGCGTCCACGTCTCGGCAAGGCTCTCCAGCCCGTCCCACACGCCCTCGGCGATGCCGGCGAGGAACGCGGCGCCACGAGACGTGGTCTCGAGGTCGGTCGGGCGCCGCACCGTGACGCCGAGCTGGTCGGCGCAGAGTTGCGCCAGCAGGTCCATCGCCGAGGCGCCGCCGTCGATGCGGAGGTCGGACACCTCGACGCCGCTCGCCGACTTCATCGCCTCGATCACGTCGCGGGTCTGGTACGCCATCGACTCGACGACGGCGCGGGCGAGGTGAGCGCGCGTGGTGCCCCTGCTGATCCCGAGCACCGTGCCGCGGGCGTACGGATCCCAGTAGGGCGAGCCGAGGCCGGTGAACGCCGGCACGATGACGACGCCGTCGGTGCTGTCGACCGACTCTGCGAGCGGTCCCGTCTCGGCGGCGTCGTCGATGATGCCCAACCCGTCGCGCAGCCACTGCACCGCGGCTCCGGTCACGAAGATCGACCCCTCGAGCACGTACGTCACGGACCCGTCGGCGAGCTCCCAGCCGACGCTCGTCAACATGCCGTCGGTCGGTGCCGGCACCGACGCACCGACGTTGAGCAGCACGAAGCTGCCGGTCCCGAACGTGTTCTTCGCCATGCCCTCGCGGACGCACGCCTGCCCGATCAGCGCCGCCTGCTGGTCGCCGGCGACACCGCTGATCGGGATGCCCGCCGGCACACCGCAGCGCTGTGACGTCAGGCCGAATCGACCACTCGACGGCTGCAGCTCGGGGAGGCAGGCGGGCGGCACGCCGAACAGCTCGCACAGCTCGCGATCCCACTGGCGCTTGCCGATGTCGTAGAGCATGGTGCGGCAGGCGTTGGACGGGTCGGTGGCGTGCACCTCGCCACCCGTCATGTTCCAGATCAGCCACGTGTCGATCGTGCCGATGGCGAGCCGATCGTCGGACGGCACAGCGCCCTCGGTCAGCAGCCATTCGATCTTCGTGCCGCTGAAGTACGGATCGAGCACGAGACCCGTGCGCTCCCTGACGACCGCAAGCACCCCGTCGGCCTCCAGCTCGTCGCAGCGTGCCGCCGTTCGCCGGTCCTGCCAGACGATGGCGCGCCCGAAGGGCTCACCCGTCGTACGGTCCCACGCAACGATGGTCTCGCGTTGGTTCGTGATGCCGATGCACGCCACGTCGTCGACGCCGACCGCCTCGATCACCTCGCGCAGCACCGCCTGGGTCACGTCCCAGATCTCGGCGGCGTCGTGCTCGACCCAACCCGGCCTCGGGTAGTACTGGGTGAACTCGCGTCCCGCGCTCGGCCCGTCGCTCCCGTCGGCGCCGATGGCCCTCGCCCGCACGCTGCTCGTCCCGGCATCGACGGCGATCACGCAGCGAGTCACGGGCCGGAAGTTACCCGCTCGCCGTACCCCTGCCCCACGCTCGGCGATGTCCTACGCTGACGCCGTGCGAGTCGGGGTGCTCACCGGTGGCGGCGACTGCCCCGGCCTCAATGCAGTCATCCGGGCGATCGTCCGCAAGGCCGAGCGCCACTACCACGACGAGGTCGTCGGGATCCTCGACGCATGGGACGGCATCCGGCAGCGGCGCACGATGCCGCTCACCGTCGAGCAACTGCGCGGCTTCCTGCCCCGCGGCGGCACGCTGCTCGGCACCAGGCGGGGGAGCCCGTTCGACCACGAGGGTCACGTCGATGAAGTGACGGACAGCATTGCCGAGCTCGGTCTGGACGCGCTGATCGTCATCGGCGGCAATGGCACGCTCAGCGTCGCCAACCGCCTCCACGGCGACCACGGCGTCCCCATCGTCGGCGTGCCCAAGACGATCGACAACGACATCGTCGGCACCGACCAGACGTTCGGGTTCGACACGGCCGTGCAGATCGCCACGGACGCGATCGACCGCCTGCACACGACGGCGGAGAGCCACGACCGCGTCCTCGTCGTCGAGGTGATGGGCCGCCACTCCGGCTGGATCGCGCTCTACGCAGCGATCGGCGGGGGAGCGACGGCGGTGCTGATCCCCGAGCTGCGCTACGACATCAACCAGGTCTGCGAGCGGCTGATCGTGCGCCACGAACGCGGTCGCTACGCCTCGATCGTCGTCGTCGCCGAGGGCACCGAGCCACCCGCCGACTCCGACATGAGCCCCGACAAGGAGTACGACCAGTTCGGCCACGTGCGCCTCGGCGGGATCTCCGAGCTGATCGCCCGCCAGATCGGCGACGGCACCGGCTACGAGACCCGGGTCGTCAACCTCGGTCACGTCCAGCGCGGTGGCACGCCGACAGCGTTCGACCGCGTGCTGTCGACTCGCTACGGGCTCGCCGCCATCGACGCCGTGCACGACGCGGCGTTCGGTCAGATGGTCGTGCTGTCCGGCACCCAGATCGAGCGGGCGCCGATGGCGATCGCCGCCGGAAAGTCACGCCCCGTCGACATGGCGCTCTACCGCGAGATCGCCGACCTCTTCTTCGTCTGAGTCAAGCGAAAAACACGCGGCGCCGGTGGGAAAATGCCGACACGGGCGACAAGGGGCGTCACCACGTGTCAGCGTGAGGGGAGGCCGGGGACGGCCGGTTGACTGGACTCGATCAGGCCGGCGAAGTCGTACACGGTCAGCGGGCCGTCGAGCGGCGTCGCGCTGCCACCCGTCAACGCGTCCGGATCACCCTCGACGGTCAGCCGCACGGCTTTGACGCCGTCGAGCTGGGTCAGCGTGGCGACGATCTGGGCAACGGCGAGGATCAGCGCGTCGCCCGACACGTCGAGCATCTCGTCGGACACGTTGACGACGACCGTGTCGCCGAGCCGCGACGCCGACAGCAGGCGCAAACCGGGCGGGACCTCCGTGCGCAGACCCGCACCGACCTCGGCGTCATTGGGACCGCGCAGCAGCTCCTCGGTCACGGCCGGAGCGTCACCGGCGCTGTCGCGCAGCACCGAGCGCAGCACCTGGCGATCGTTCGCCTCCGACGGGGCGACGAGGAACACCCGAGTCGCGCCGGTTGCGGTGCCGGGCTCCTCCTGACCTCCGCGCTCGAGCTCGCGCCGGTTCTCCTCGGCGATGTCACGCGGCTCGTCGTCGACACGGATCGAGCAGCCCACCGCCGTCAACGCCACGACGACGGCACCCGCCAGGCGCAGTACGCCGAGACGACGGGTCACGGCTCGTCCCTCACCGTCACCAACTCGATCACGAAGCGCGCGCCCGGCTCGTCGTTGGGACGATCCTCCGCCCACACGCGCCCGCCGTGCATCCGCACGTGCTCGGCAACGAGCGACAGCCCGAGCCCGGCGCCCTCGGTGCCGCCGCGCCGTCCCGCCGCCGCCGCACCTCGCGAGAAGCGGTCGAAGATCCGCTCGCGCTCGTCGGCAGCGATCCCGGGACCCGAATCCTCGACGACGATGTGCACGTGCGACACCTCCTCGTCGGCCTCGCTGATCTCGTTGGCCGCGTTGGCTTCGGCGATCGAGACCGTGGGACTGCCGCCGCCGTATGCCCTCGCATTGTCGATGAGGTTGGCGACGACCCGCGCGAGGCGTCGCCGGTCGGCCTCGATGACGATGTCCTCCGCTTGCGGCGACACCTGGACGGGCGTCTCCGGGAGGCTGCTGACGGCGACGGCATTGCGCACGAACTCGGCGGCCAGCAGCGGTTCGAGGTGGAGGCGCACGGCACCGGCGTCGTACCGGCTGATCTCGAGCAGGTCCTCGACGAGGCTCTGGAATCGCACGACATCGCTCTTCAAGAGGTCGAGAGCCGTCTGCGCTCGCTCGGGCATCTCGTCGCGCCTCGAATCCATCACCTCGACCGACGCCGACAGCGTCATCAACGGTGAACGCAGCTCGTGGCTGACGTCGGAGGCGAAGCGGGCGTCCTGTTCGAGGCGGCGTTGCAGTGTCGCGGCCATCTCGTTGAAGGCGTTGGACAGCACCGTCAGGTCGGGGTCGTCGGTGGGCTCGAGCCGCGTGTCGAGACGGCCGCTGGCGATGGCCGTCGCCGCCTGCGCCGCGGCGCCCAACGGACGCACGGCCCGCCGTGAGGCGAACAGCCCGAGGCCGACCCCGAGGAGCGTGGTGACGAGGCTGGCGAGGATCAGCGACAGCCCGACGTTGCTGAGCGTGTTGTTGTCCTCCTCGAGCGAGAAGAACTCGAAGTAGGCGCCGACATCGGGGATCGGGACACCGACGACGAGCACCGTCTCGTTGTCGACCACGGTCGTCATGCTCGACGGGACTCCCGCCATCAGCACGCGGTCGCGCAGCTGCGGCGGCAGGGCGCTGTCGGTGAAGCGGGTGTTGCCCGACGACCACGTGCCCCCGTAGTTGATGAGCGGGCGCTGCACGCCGAGGCTGTCGAGCGCAAGGAGCGCGACCTCGGCCGTCGGCGGACTGCCCTCGAGCCGTTCGAGCACCACCTGGGCGTTGCGGTACGTGGCGTCGAGCGAGGTGCTGTCGCGCTGGTTGACCAGGTTCGATCGCACGAGGCCGAACGCCGTGATGGCGAACAGCGCCGACAGCCCGAGCGCGCCGAGCGTGAAGATGGCGAGGATGCGCTGGCGCAGACCGAGCGACTGCGGGCGCGACCGCAGCAGTCGGGCGAGGCGGGACGGCCGTCCCGTCGGAGCCGGAGCCAAGGCGCTCGGCGATCGCAGCGTCTCGGCCACCTCGCTCATTGGTGCACCGTGGCCGTGTGGAGGGTCGATCGGGACGACGGGCGGTGCACCGTGGCCGTGTGGACGAACGATAGGGACGACGGGCGGTAAACCACTGAGCGCTTCGCTGCTGTGACGATGATTCGCTCGCAGCGCTCGCTCATTGGCTGCCGGCGCTCACGTCTGCAGCCGGTACCCGAGCCCGCGCACCGTGACCACGTGGCGCGGGCTGGCCGGATCGAGCTCGATCTTCGTGCGCAGCCGTCTCACGTGGACGTCGACGAGCCGGCCGTCGCCGAAGTAGTCGTAGCCCCACACCTTGTCGAGCAGCGACTCCCTGCTGAAGACCTTGCCGGGGTTGTCGGCGAGCTCGCACAGCAGCCGGAACTCCGTCTTCGTGAGGTGCACCTCGTCGCCGTTGCGCAGCACCTTGCCCTCTTCGGGGATGAGCTCGAGGTCGCCGAACGTGAGTCGCTGGTGGGACTGCGCCGACGGCCGGATCCGGCGCAGCATGGCCCGGATGCGCGCCGACAGCTCCTTCGGGGCGAACGGCTTCGTGAGGTAGTCGTCGGCGCCGGCCTCGAGGCCCGCGACGACAT
>JACDGA010000139.1 GCA_013815505.1 Acidimicrobiia bacterium | reverse complement strand
CGACGAATGGGAGGTTCGGCGAGCGCACCGTAGGAGCGCGCAGCTTCGATCACGCTTCCGGCGGGACGAACGCCCGCCCTGTGGAGCCATCGTCCGATGCTGCGTCCAAGCTCGGCGACGTGGCGGTGGGCGACCAGCGCCAGGACGAGCTCGGACCCCGGAAGTGCCGCAGCTCGCAGCAGCGGACTGACGTCGCGGCCCAGTCCGCCGGTGGCGACGAGGACGAGTCGGTCGCAGCGTTCGGGGAATTGGTAGGCGAACTGCAATGCGACGCCACCACCCAGTGAATGTCCAACGATTGTCGCCGAACGGTGGCCGAGAGCGTCGAGGAGGTCTCGCAGAACGCAGGCGTATGCGCCGAGAGAGTAGTCACCAGGCGGCGCCTCCGACGCCCCGTAGCCAGGAAGGTCCGGGGCCACGACGCGGCAGTGGCTGGACAGTTCGGCGAGTGCCGGATTCCAGGTGTCGTTCGTGGATGCCAGCCCGTGGATGAGGAGGACGACGGGGCCACTGCCCGCTTGGCGGAGCGAGATCCGTCGACCGTGCACCACGATCTCCTCGGCGGTGGGGCCGACTTCATCCGCGCTCGCTCGCGTCAACGACGAGGTCATACACGCAGCGTAACGTTGACAGTCAAGACTGTCGACATGCGGTGACAGTGAAAACTGTCACGATAGGTGGGGATCGGCCCCTGCGGAGGGAACCGTCGCGTCAGTCCTCACGGCCTTCGTCGTCGGCGCCGTCCGCTTCGTCACCGACGACCTTGAACCGTTCATCAAGTTGAACGTCGACCTGGCTGCCGTCGTCGAGGGTGACCTCGACTTCGTAGTAGCTCTCCTCGTCACCGACCTCGGTGCCGCTCACCCTGCCTTCACCGGTGTGGGCCAGCGCAGCATCGGATGCTCGGTCGAGGTCGGCGCCGCTGATCGGTCGGTCGGTCTCGTTGCTGTCCTCGTCGCCGCCTTGGGCGACCGCCAGCGTGACGCCGCCCCCTGCCACGAGAGCGGTGAGTGCCGCTCCAGCGAGAATCTTGCGGGTGTGCTTCATCGGGGAGTACCTCCGTAGGTGGGATCGTCGGTTGTCACCCATCATGACGAACGCGTCCTGACCACAGCCTGACAGCACGCTCGCCGATCGCAAGAGGGTGGTTCCCGGCGATCGTCGGTGAGGTTCACGGTCCTGGTGGTCTGCCAGGCCGCCCAGAACGCGCTACCGAGGGCTCAACGCACAGAACTCGTTGTCATCGGGATCGGCCATGACCACCCAACCGACATCGCCTTGGCCGATGTCGATTCGAGTCGCCCCAAGCGTAACGAGACGGTCAACCTCCGCTTGCTGATCAACCCTCGCCTGGGCCCTGACCGACGTCGATGTGGCGGGCGCCGAGCTCGACCAACCTCGCGACCGTTTCCTCCTGGTCATCGATGGACGTGGTCGTCAGATCGAGATGCAGACGGTTTGGGCCCGCCTTCTTCTCCGGGACCGGCAGGAACAGGATCCGGAATCTGGTTTCATCCGTCGGCACAAGACCGATCTCATCATGGGTCTCGTCGTCGATCTCCCCGCGCAGCGGCCCAGAAGCGCGCGAGTAGGTGCGGATCGTTCGCATCGAAGCAGAGAGCGACGAGCCGAGAAGTCATCCCGGTCTGCATCATCCGACATCCCGATTCCCGCCCGCGAACCGTGCGACGAAGTCCGTGTCGTCCGATGACGTCTCGTATGGTCTGAGCAGGGCGGATACTACACCCGCGTGTCAGCCTGTGTCGACCGATGTCGGCCCGTGCCAATGGATTCGCGCCGGATCCATTGGCACGGTCATTGGCACGAAACGGCAGATGCCGCGTCCGCGAGGTCCCGGGCAACCCGTTGCTCGCGGCCAGTTCACCTCGGGCACGTTGATCAATCGGCGAGCATCGACAGACGGACATCAACGTCGCGTCATGCGAGGACGTCGATCTTCCAGCCTCGTCAGGCGAAGAGCATCAGGCAGGCGAAGAGCATCAGGCACAGATCGGCTCAGATCCGTTGTCCGGCACGAATCGCATGGTGAGGCCCGAGTCGTCGACGTAGCGCAGCTCGTTGGCCCCGACGCGTTCGATTGTGCCCGCCAATTTGACCGAAGCTGGGGCGTTCGTGCCGTCGAAAGGTTCCTCGCGGTTGGGCACTTCCCAGAGTTCGCCGCCGTACCGGAGCGGTTCGATGCCGCAGTGCCACAGCGAGATGCGCACCCGATTGAGCTCCGTCGCGCTGGAGCCGGGAGTAGCTGATGCGACCGGAACACTGACCTGCAGGGTTGGGGTCGTGGGGTTCGACGAGGCGGTCGGCTCCGACTCGCTGTCTCGGGTGCACGCTGCGACAACGAGCAGCAGGACCAATCCACCTGCGCGTCGAACTCCGCGACCGCGCCGAGGTTTCAGCATGGTTTTTCGACGTACGAGCTCGCCCGTTGGTTCCCTTGCATCGAGCCAGTCCTTGCGCCGCTGCTGCGGCCGAGGGCTCTGGCCCAAGGACCAGTCGCCAGGACAGTCCTCGGTTCGCTGGCCCCGGGCCCCGCTGGCGGCGGTGCTCTCCACGGCCGACGGGGTCCCGGGCGGCGGTACACCCCTCGCGCAACATTGTGCGTGTCGCCCAGGTGTTGACATCGACGGCCTGAATGGCGCTCGGGCCGACGGCGTCGCAGGGCGAAGGAACTGACCGCTTGAACGCAACCCTCTTGTGGATGGTGCTCTGACCTAGAGACCCATGACCGGCCCGGAGATCGTGCTGGTCATCGTGCTTGCTCTCCGGACCTCGACTTCGTTGCTCTCCACGCTCACTCGTGTGCGCCACGGCTGCGCGAGCGCGGTCGTGCACGACCCGATGGACGGACTCCCGCTGACCGACGAGATGATCGATTGCGGCGGTCACGGCGTCGTCGATGTTGACTCCCTGATGGGCCAGCTGTGTCTTGGCGTGGGTTCGAACCTGCCTGACATCGAGCGCAGCTGACCATCGCACCGTCTCTCAAGGCTCGCACGCGCCGCACGGCGGAGGTGACGCTCGCTGGCTCCCAGATCGGCGAGCAGCTCGATTGCAGCCACCTATCGGATGTTCCGTTGCCATCCGGGCGACCGCGGGCCTGCGCCGTTGCCGCAATCTGGACGAAGCGGTCGATCCTTTCCATGCGACGCCGTAGCGCCAGGCTCGCGTGGCGATCCAGACGCCACTCAATGCTGCGATTGCGCCCGCGATCAGCCCGATACCCACCACCATTGCGGAGTCGTAGCGCCGCGGGACACCCGATCGGGACCTACGCCCGCTTGCGTCGGCAACGAGTGACGGTGTGGATCGCACTCGCGCCCGAGGACCGGCGTTCCTGGACGCGGGCGGTCGACGTTATCGGGCGCCGGTATCGGACACCCGATGGGCTTTTCCGCGGGCGGGTGGAGATGCGATGGCACTGCCTCGATATACCAACACCTCCGCCGTCGTTGCCAGTCGTTGCCGGGCAACGAAGCCGCAAGCCGAACCGCAGCGGCGAAACCGAACCGCGTAGCCTTGGCAAGCATGAAGCGACTTCTCGTCGGAGTTGGGTCGAGCTACCTCCTGTTCGCCGTCATCGGTCGCTTTGTCGAAGGCACGGGAGCGGTCAAGTGCGGGTGTTCGGCGCACTGCTGGTGCAAACGACCGGTGCTGAGTCTGTTTCGTTGGGTGTTCCCCTACGGCCACCAGGGCCACCAGGTGTACGGATCGCCAGTGGAGAGCGCGACCTGAGCGAACGGGGGTCGCGCTTCGCCGCCTGACCGCATCGCACAGGCGCCACAGCTTGTCAGCAGGCGACCGCCAGCCGGCGGTGGCGGACGCGCCTGCCTCGCCAGCGGATCACCCAGGCGATCGTGCAGCTCGCCGCGAACGCGATGAAGTTCACCCGAGACCACGACGCCATCCGTGTCGGCACGGCGGACGGCGGCAGCACGGCGGCCATCTGGGTGGAGGACACCGGTCCGGGCGTGCCGCCCGGCGACGCCGAGCACGTTTTCGGGCGCTTCGCCCGGACCCGCTCTGACGACCACTCGGCGAGTGGTGCCGGCCTTGGCCTGGCCATCGTCAAGGCGATCGCCGAAGCGCACGGAGGGACGGCGAAGGTGACATCACCACCAGGCTCGGGTGCCCGCTTCGAGATCATCATCCCGACCGCCCGTAGCGGAGGCTCCACGACCTGATGCGGGCTGAAGGGTGCGCTGCAACCGCGTACCATTGGGTGATGCTGGCTGCGCCCGCCCATGTCCGGGCCCTACGCCGGGAAGATGTCGGCCGGCTGGTCCGTCTCTGGGAGGAAGCCGGAATGGTTCCCGTCGGGCCCGACGGCCTCACGGTCGACGAGGCGGTCGACACCACGTTGGCAGAGAGCGCGGTGGCGCTCGTGGTCGACCAGGACGGAGCTCTCGTGGGGGCTGGGTGCGGCGCGGTGTTCGGGCCCATCGGCCTGCTCTTGCGCCTGGTGGTCGCTCCCGGGGCCCACGAAGACTCCCTCGCCCGGCTGCTCGATGCGTTGGAGGTGAGCCTGATCGAGCGCGGCGCCCGCAAGGCACGGCTCTGGCTCGCGCTCGACCCATTGCTGACCAACATGCTCGCTGATCGGGGCTACGCCCCGCTGCCGGGCACCGTAGTGCTGGAGCGGGCGCTGTCGCCGATAGCGGCGGGTCCTACGGCCCTTGCCCCTCTCGGTGGCCGCATGATCGAACCGGCGCTGTGGGACTCGTTGACCGGTATGCAGGAGGCCAAGAGCGTGATCGAGCGGCGGGTGATCCTTCCGCTCGCAGAGCCAACGCTGGCCGAGCGCCATGGCGTGGCCCAACCGAAGGCCATCGTTCTGTTCGGCCCTCCGGGGACCGGCAAGACCACCTTCGCCAAAGGAATCGCCTCCCGCCTGAAGTGGCCGTTCGTCGAGATCGAACCGGCGGCGCTGGCTGGGGACGGGTCGGAGCGCGCCGCGGCCCGGCTCGCCGAGGCCGTCGACAGAATCCTGGGCCTGCCCGCGGCGGTCGTGTTCGTCGATGAGGTCGAGGACCTCGCCTCCGTCCGCAGCGCGGAACGCCGGGTGAATCCGGGCGTCACCAACGAGTTCCTCCGCCAGATCCCGCGGCTGCGAGACGTGCCCTACCACCTCCTTGTCTGCGCCACCAACTGGGTCAGCCGCCTCGACCCCGCATTCTTGCGGCCCGGCCGCTTCGACTACGTGCTGCCCGTCGGACCGCCCGATGCCGATGCGCGGGCGGCGATCTGGAACCGCTACGTCACCGACATCACCGACGAGCGGATCGATGTAGACAT
>JACDGA010000138.1 GCA_013815505.1 Acidimicrobiia bacterium | reverse complement strand
CACGTGAAGACGGCCAGGTGCGCAACCGGATCAAGCTCGAGGGAGAGATCCCGAGTCACGCCGATCCGCCCTCCGGCTGTGTGTTCCACACCCGCTGCCCGCGGTACATCGGCGACATCTGCAAGACCGACGAACCCGAGCTGCGCGAGGTCGAGCCCGGTCACTTCTGGCGCTGCCACTACGACGTCACCGAGCTCGGTGCGCTGCAGCAGTCGCGGCCGGACGGCGAGGTCACCTCGACGCCGGTCGCGGTGAACGGGGCGAACGGCCACGCCACCGATGGCGCTGCGCCCACCACGAGCGACGACATCACCGACGACGCGACGACCGTCGGCGATGCCACCAACAGCGACGCGACACCTGCCGACGGTACGGACAACGACGATCTGCTCGGCACGCACGTCCCCGACCCGCCCGCCGACAAGTAGCCATCGCTCGCCGGTCACGTCGCTCGTTCGGGCGGCCGTGTCGATACGGTCGCCGTCGTGGGTGAGCGTTACGCCTCGCTGGCGATGTACTCGTTCCAGCCGCTGCGTGCGGCGTGGGAGGCGTGGTGGTCGGCCGTCGGTGCGTCGTGTCCGGCGTTGGGGGTGCCGCTGCGCTGGGACGGCGACCTCACCCAGCACTGGACCGACCCGGACTGCGTGCTCAGCCACACGTGCGGGTATCCGGCGTCGACGTCGCTCGCTGGCATCGTGCGCGTCGTCGGTGCGTTCGAGTTCGACGTGCCAGAGGCGCATGATCACCGCTACCGCAGCGTGATCGTCGCTCGCGACGGTGCGTCGCTCAAGGCCGACGACGGGTTGGAGCACGCCACGGTCGCCGTCAACAGCGACGACAGTTTGAGTGGGTGGATCAGCCTGCGGTGGGTACTGCGCTCACGCGGGGTCGACGCGCCGGGAGCGGTCGAGTGGACCGGGAGCCACCTCGAGTCCGTACGGGCGGTTGCCGACGGTCGTGCCTCCCTGGCATCGATCGATTCGGTGACGTGGGCACACATCGAACGCCTCCACACCGGCCTCGCCGAGACCGTCCACGTCGTCGACGCCGGTCCGCTCGTGCCGAGCACACCGCTGGTCGTGCCCGTGTCGACGCCGGACGCGCTCGTCGACGACGCCCGTGCCGCGATCGCCCATGCAGTCGGCGCGGGAGCGACGACGCGCGAGTCGTTGCGGATCACCGGCTTCGTCCCCCTCGACGCGAACGCCTACGCCGAGATCCCCGACCTCTGACCGTACCCACCCTCGTTGCGGATTGGGGGTCGATTATGGAACGATCGTGCGGTAAATTCGGGCCAGTCACTGCCGACGACGCGTCGGAAGGGCATCCGGGAGGAACCATGAGCGACGTCGAAACCGCCAGTCCGCAACGGCGCGGGCGTCGGCGTGGTGGGACAGAGCGATCGACTTTGCCCGAACAGCGCCCGTTCGCCCAGCCGCGGATGCGCCTCACCCGCACCGAGGTCCTGTCCGCCGACGAGCTCGAATCGATCCACGATGCGTCGCTCCGGATCCTCTCGGACATCGGGATGAACTTCCTCGATCCGGAAGCTCGTTCGCTGCTCGCCGCGGCCGGCTGCACCGTCGGCACGAGCGACGACGCCGATCGGGTGCGTTTCGACCCGGCATTCGTCACCGAGACGGTCAGCACCTGTCCCTCGACGTTCACGCTGCACGCCCGCAACCCCGCCCACCACCTCGTCATCGGCGGCGACGCCATCACGTTCGGGTCGGTCGGCAGTCCCCCGAACTACGTCGGTCTCGACGGCGTCCGCCGTCCGAGCACCCGCGACGACTTCCGCACCATGGTCAAGCTCTGCCAGTCGCTCAACATGGTCCACCTCACGGGCGGCTATCCCGTCGAACCAACCGACATCCACCACTCGGTGCGTCACCTCGAAGCCGCCCACGACATCATCACGATGACCGACAAGGCCGTCCACTGCTACAGCCTCGGCCGCCAGCGCAACAAGGACGTGCTGGAGATGGTGCGCATCGCGCGGGGGGTCGACGACGCAACGCTCGATCACGAACCATCCGTGTTCACGGTCGTCAACTCCTCGTCGCCGCTGCGCCTCGACCAGCCGATGCTGCAAGGCATGCTCGAGTTCTGCTCACGCAACCAACCGATCGTCATCACCCCGTTCACGCTCGCCGGGGCAATGGCGCCCGTCACGCTGGCCGGTGCGGTCGCACAGCAGAACGCCGAGGCGCTCGCCGGCATGGCGTTCACCCAGATCGTCCGCCGCGGCGCGCCGGTGATCTACGGCGGCTTCACGTCGAACGTCGACATGCAGTCCGGCGCCCCTGCGTTCGGGACGCCGGAGTACGTCCGCACGGCGATGATCGGCGGTCAGCTCGCACGCCGCTACGGGGTGCCCTACCGCTCGTCCAACGTCAACGCCGCCAACGCGCTCGACGCCCAGGCGGCCTACGAGAGCGTCTTCGCGCTGTGGGGCGCGATCATGGGGGGCGTCAACTTCTTGATGCACGGAGCGGGATGGATGGAAGGCGGCCTGCACGGGTCGGCAGTGAAGATGATGCTCGACGCCGAACTGCTCGGCATGGTTGCAGCACTGCTCGATCCGGTCGTCGTCGACGACGACACGCTCGCCCTCGACGCCATTGCCGAGGTCGGACCCGGCGGGCACTTCTTCGGCGTCGGCCACACCCAGGAGCGGTTCCGCACGGCCTTCCACCGACCGATGATCTCCGACTGGCGGAACTACGAGTCGTGGCAGGAAGCCGGCAGCCCGACCGCCGAGGGCAAGGCGACGAACCTCGCAACCGCCTTCCTCGACGCCTACGAGCCACCGGCGATGGACGATGCCAGCCGTGCCGAGCTCGACGACTTCGTCGCCCGCAGGGTCGCCGAGGGTGGCGTCGCCACCGACTACTGAACATGCCCGCACAACGAACGAGGATCGAGGACGGATGAAGTCGTCAACACAGGTCGTGGTCATCGGTGGAGGCGTCGTCGGCGCCTCCGTGCTGTACCACCTCACTGAGGCCGGCTGGACCGACGTCGTCCTCGTCGAGCGCAAAGAGCTGACCGCCGGATCGACGTGGCACTCGGCAGGCGGGATGCACACGCTCAACGGCGATCCCAACGTGTCGAAGCTGCAGCAGTACACGATCGAGCTGTACCGCACGATCGAGGAGCGCTCCGGCCAGGACTGCTCGCTGCACTTCCCCGGCGGTCTCATGGTCGCCGACAGCCAAGAGCGCCTCGACTGGCTGAAGATGACCCAGGCGCGTGGTCGCTACCTCGGCATGGACCTCGACATCATCTCGGCGAAGGAGGCGGGCGAGCTCTTCCCGCTGATGGACCCGCAGTACTTCGTGGGTGCACTCTGGGATCCTGTCGAGGGTCATCTCGACCCGACGGGTGTCACCAATGCCTACGCCATCTGCGCCCGCAACGCCGGCGCCGAGATCTACCGCCACACGTGGGTGCACGACCTGCGTCAGCGACCCGACGGCACGTGGGACGTCGTCACCGACAAGGGCGAGATCCACGCCGAGCACATCGTCAATGCCGGCGGTCTCTGGGCGCGTGAGGTCGGCAGGATGATCGGGCTCGAGCTGCCGGTGCTCGGCATGGAGCACATGTACCTCGTGACCGAGGAGATGGCCGAGGTCGCCGCCTACAACCGTGACACCGGCAAGGAACTGCCGGGCGTGATGGACTTCGCCGGCGAGCTGTACACGCGTCAAGAAGGCGGTGGAATGCTGCTCGGCACGTACGAGCAGGACTGCCGGCCGTGGCAGCCGAGCACCGCACCGTGGACGTTCGACATGGAGCTGCTCCCGCCCGACCTCGACCGCATCGCGCCGTCGCTGGAGGTGGCGTTCAAGCACTATCCCGCAATGGCCGACGCCGGGATCAAGCGCATCGTCAACGGTCCGTTCACGTTCGCACCCGACGGCAACCCGCTCGTCGGCCCGATCCGCGGCATCCGCAACTGCTGGGTCGCCTGCGCCGTGATGGCCGGGCTGTCCCAGGGCGGCGGCGTCGGGCTGACGCTCGCCTCGTGGATGACGACGGGCGACCCAGGCGAGGACATCTGGGGCATGGACGTCGCCCGTTTCGGCGACTGGGCGACGCTCGGCTACACGAACGCCAAGGTGCGCGAGAACTACAGCCGCCGCTTCCGCATCACGTTCCCCAACGAGGAGCTCCGAGCCGCGCGACCGCTGCACACGACCCCGATCTACGACCGGCTCAGCGAGCACAACGCGGTGTGGGGTGCCGGCTTCGGGCTCGAACACCCACTGTGGTTCCAGCGTCCCGGCGAGGAGCCGTACGAGGAGGTCACGTTCCGCCGCTCCAACGCCTTCCCCGTGGTCGCCGAGGAGTGCGCAGCGGTGCGAGAGCGCGTCGGTCTCACGGAGTGCTCCAACTTCGCCAAGTACCGCGTCACGGGTGCGGGCTCGGCTGACTGGCTCACCGGCCTGTTCACGAACCGGCTGCCGAAGGTCGGTCGGATCAACCTCACGGCGATGCTCAACCCGGAGGGTCGCATCGTCGGCGAGTTCTCCGTCGCCCGCACCGGCGAGGACGAGTTCTTCCTGTTCGGCTCGCAGGTCGCGGAGGTGCACCACTCGCGCTGGTTCCTGTCGCACCTTCCCGACGGCCATCACGGCATCGACTTCGAGGTGCTCGGATTGTCGCTCGTGGGCGTCTCCGTCGCCGGGCCCTGCGCCCGTGACGTGCTCCAGTCGCTGACAACGACGTCGCTCGCCACCGCCGACTTCGCGTTCATGTCGTTCCGCCACATCGACATCGGCATGGTGCCGGCGTGGGTCGGGCGAATGACCTACACGGGCGACCTGGGCTACGAGATCTGGGTCGCACCCGAGCACCAGCGGGCGCTGTTCGACGCGCTGTGGTCCGCCGGCCAGCCGCACGGCATCGGCCTCTACGGGTTCCGGGCCCTGATGTCGATGCGCATGGAGAAGATGTTCGGCACGTGGTTCCGCGAGTACCGACCGATCTACACGCCGCTCGAGGCCAACATGGATCGCTACCTCAAGTTCGACCACGACTTCGTCGGTCGCGACGCCGTCGAGGCAGAAGCGGCGGCGGGTCCGAAGCGGTCGATGGTGTACCTCGACGTCGACCCCGACCCCGACGATCCCGCCGACGTGCTCGGCGACGAGCCCATCTGGCACGACGGGGCGGTCGTCGGCTGGATCACGTCAGGCGCCTACGCCCATCACGTCGGGCGCTCGCTGGCGTTCGGGTACGTGCCCACCGAGCTCGCCGTGCCCGGCGCGGAGTTCGAGGTGGAGATCATCGGCGAGCGGCGACCCGCTCGGCTGCTCGACG
>JACDGA010000137.1 GCA_013815505.1 Acidimicrobiia bacterium | reverse complement strand
CTGCACGGTCGCGCCGCGGCCCGCGCCGAGCGCCGCGTGCACAGCGCACAGGCCGAGCTGTCCGCGAAGATCCTCACGGCGCTGCCGCTCGTCGTGCTGGCGTTGCTCGCCGCCACCGATGGCGACGTTCGGCGTGCACTCGCGCTGCCGCCGGCCCAGCTCTGCCTCGCCGGCGGCCTTGCGCTCGACGTCGCCGGTTGGTGGTGGATGCGGCGCATCATCACGGCACCTGCGACGCGACGGATGGTGCGTCGGTCGCGGCGGACACAGCTCGCTGCGAGCCGATCGTTGCCCGACGGCATCGAGGTGCTCGTGTCGTGTCTGCACGCCGGCCTCACGCCGCCCCAGCTCGTCGACGAGGTTGTCGATGACCTCCCCGAACCGTTGCGGCCCGCGTTCGGAGCCGTCCGCGACCGCATGGCGCGTGGCCATCGCTTTGCCGATGCCGTCGCCGAGTTGCCGAAGCGACTCGGCGCCGAGAGCCACGGACTCGCCGACTCGATGTCGGCCGCCGATCGCTACGGGCTCCCGCTCGCACCCGTCCTCGACCGTCTCTCGTTCGAGGCCGCAGCGGCGCGCCGACGCCAAGGCGAGGCCGACGCCCGTCGCCTGCCCGTCCGGCTCTCGTTCCCGCTCGTGATGACGACGTTGCCGTCGTTCGTGCTCATCGCCATCGCCCCCGCCGTCATCGGCGCCGTCTCGACGTTCTCCGTTCCACCCGGCTGAACGTCCGTCATCCCATCACGTCAGGGAGGCCACCGTGCCGATCCAACTCACCATCCTTCTCGCCCGGCTTCACGCAGCGCTGCTCGCCGGCGACCGCCGGTACCACGACGAACGCCGACGGTGCGCGTCGCACGACGAGCGCGGCCAGGCAACCACGGAATACGCGCTCGTCCTGCTCGCTGCGGCCCTCGTTGCGCTGTTGGTCATCGCATGGGCAACGGCCGGCGGCGGCGCGGCGCGCGTCGGACGACTCTTCAACAGCGTCATCGACTCGGTCATCGACAAGGTGTGAGCGAAGCGAACACACGGCAGCAGCAAGGTGTGAGCGAAGCGAACACACGGCAGCAGCAAGGTGTGAGCGAAGCGAATACAGAGCGTGAGCGCGAGCGCGGACAGGCTGCGGTCGAGTTCGCGCTTGCCCTACCGCTTGCCGTGATGATGCTGCTGGCGATGGTGCAGGTCGCCGTCGTCACACGCGACCGCATGGCCGTCGAGCTCGCCGCGCGCGAGGGCGCACGGGCAGCGGCCGTGTCCGCCGACCCCTCGTCGGCCGCACACCGGGCCGTCGACGAGGTCACCTCGCTCTCTCCTCTCGACGTCAGCGTCGACACGGGTGCGGACACGGTGACCGTCACCGTGCGGTACGTCAGTGACACCGACGTCGCGCTCATCGGCGCCGTCGTCCCGTCCATTGCCATGTCGGCCTCGGTCACGATGGCACTCGAGCCGCCGAATGAGGCCGGGTAGCGTCCGGCGGATGTCGTCGCTGCGCTGCACGGTTCGTGATGTCGAGGGAACGTGGGTCGTCGACGTGTCCGGCTCGGTCGATCTGGCGACCGTGGCGACGCTACGCGACCACGTCCTCGAGGTGATCTCGACGCACGCCGGTGCGACGATCGTGATCGATCTCGACGAGGTTGTCTCGCTCGACGACGTCGGGCTCGGCGTGCTGCTCGGGCTCGCCGGGCGGGCTCGGGAGATGGGCGGCGATCTGCGCCTCGTCAGCTCGCCGGGCCGCGTGCGCGACCGTCTCGCCATCACCGGCGCCGACCGGGCGGTCGACGTCTCGTCTCGTGAGTCGGTGATGTCGAGCGACGACGAGGTGGACGATCGTCCGATCTTCCACCTCGCGCTGCCCGACGACTGGGAACGTGCGACGGCGGCGGGCGAGTATCGGATCAGCACGCGCAACCGCACGCTCGAGGACGAGGGCTTCATCCACTGCTCGTTCCAGCATCAGCTGGTCGACACGGCGAACCGCTACTACGGCGACCTGCCCGAAGTGGTGCTGTTGCGCCTCGATGCTCGGCGCCTCCAGTCGCCCGTCGTCGCAGAGGCACCCGCCGGTGCGGGTGACGACAGTGGCGGCAACGCCGAGGAGTATCCACACGTGTACGGCCCGATCACGATCGATGCCGTCGTGTCGCATCGCCCGTGGCGTCGTGAGGGCGACGGTCGCTACACGCTCGCCGTGCGCTGAGTCCAGGCGTAGCGTGCCGTCGTGGTCACACGGCCCGATGCACGCCTCGGTTGGGACGACTGGTTCGAGTCGGTGTGGCCGACGCGTACTGGCGCACGCGCACCGGCGCGCGTGACGCGCGTCGACAGGGGGTGGAGCACCGTGCTCGCCACACCCGACGAGGCGCCACGCCGCGTGCGCAACATCGGCGCCGAGGTGGCCGTCGGCGACTGGGTGGTGACCGACGACGATCGCGTCACCGATGTGCTGCCGCGCCGGGCGGCGTTCGTGCGTCGCGCCTCGTTCGACGGGATGCGCGCCGAGTCGCACACGCTTGCCGCCAACATCGACGTCGCGTTCCTCGTGCATTCCGCAGGGTTGCCGCCGAACCAGCGCCGCCTCGAGCGTGAGCTCGTGCTCGCTTTCGACAGCGGCGCCGAACCGGTCGTCATCTTGACGAAGCGTGACGTCGTCGTCGACGTCGACCCCATCGTCGACGTGCTCACCGACACCGCTCTCGGCGTCCCGATCATCGTCGCCAGCGGCACCACGGGCGACGGCGTCGACGCCATTCGCGCACACGCAGACGGCGGCCGCACGCTCGCCTTCCTCGGCGCCAGCGGCGTCGGCAAGTCGACGCTCGTGAACGCGCTGCTCGGCCGCCACGCCCAAGCGACGAGCCAGGTGCGCATCGGCGACCAACGTGGCCGCCACACGACGGTTGCCGCCGAGCTGATCGAGCTGCCCGACGGAGGTTGGGTGCTCGACACCCCCGGACTTCGCGCCGTCAGCCTGTGGCTTTCGGGCGACGGCATCGAGCGGGCGTTCTCGGACATCTTCGAACTGATGGACCACTGCCGCTTCCGCGATTGCAAGCACGACCGCGAGCCCGGATGTGCCGTGCGCGCCGCCATCGACGGCGGACTGCTCGACCCGCGGCGCTTCACCGGCCTCGAGCGGCTCGTCGCCGAAGAGGCGGCGTTGGAGGAAGAGCAGAAGACGCGACTGCGCCTCGATGATCGGCACGGCCATCGCCGGACATGACGGTCTCGGGTGATCCGGGCCTAGCGTTCCGCATTGACACGCCCCGGACACTCGTGCAAGAAGGAGAACCATGGCCAAGCCGCTCGTCGTCGTCGAATCGCCTGCCAAGGCGAAGACGATCACCCGATTCCTGGGTGACAGCTACGACGTGCGCGCCTCGGTGGGCCACGTCGCAGACCTGCCGTCGAAGGGCCTCGCCGTCGACGTCGACAACGGCTTCAAGCCCACGTACGAGCTGACCGAGCGTGGCCGCCAGGTCGTGAAGGACCTGCGTGCGGCGTTGCGCAACGCGAGCGAGCTGTACCTCGCGACGGACGAAGACCGCGAGGGCGAGGCGATCAGCTGGCACCTGGTCGAGCAGCTCAAGCCGAAGGTTCCCGTCAAGCGGATGGTGTTCCACGAGATCACGAAGTCCGCGATCGATCACGCCGTCGCCAACCCGAGAGGCATCGATTACGGGCTCGTCGACGCAGCCGAGACGAGGCGGATCCTCGATCGTCTTTACGGCTACGAGGTGTCACCCGTGCTGTGGCGGCGGGTCAACCGCGGCCTGTCTGCGGGCCGCGTGCAGAGCCCTGCAGTGCGACTCGTCGTCGCCCGCGAGCGCGAGCGCATCGCCTTCGTGGAAGCCAGCTACTGGGATCTCGCACTCGACGCGGCCACTGCGCCACCGTTCACTGCGACGCTCGTCGCCGTCGACGGCGCCCGCGTCGCGACCGGCAAGGACTTCGACGCGACGGGCACCGTGTCGACGTCGTCGCGCGCGCTCGACGAGGCAACGGCTCGCTCGCTGGCGACGGGTCTCGAGGGTGCCGACGTTCGCGTCCGCTCGATCGACGAGCGGCCCTACCGATCGAGCCCCAAGCCACCGTTCATGACGAGCACGCTGCAGCAGGAGGGCGGGCGCAAGCTACGCCTGTCCTCGTCGCAGGTGATGCGCATCGCGCAGGGCCTCTACGAACGGGGCTTCATCACGTACATGCGCACCGACAACGTGACGCTGGCGGCGGAGGCGCTCACCGCCGTGCGCAACGCCGTCAGAGCCGAGTACGGACCGAGTGCGCTGTCGCCGCAGCCCAAGCAGTACACGTCGAAGGTCAAGAACGCGCAGGAGGCGCACGAGGCGATCCGCCCGGCGACGCCGATGCGCTCGCCGAAGGCCGTGTCGGCCGAGCTCAACTCACAGGAGCTCGCGCTCTACCGGATGATCTGGCAGCGGACGCTGGCGTCGCAGATGGCCGACGCGACGGGCGTCACGATGACCGTGCGAATCGGCGGCGTAGCCGCTTGGGCGAGCGACCGCCAGGGAGCCGCACAGCGATGGGGCGCGGGGGCGCAGCCCACGCAGCAGGACGGCGTAGCCGCTGGCGAGCACGCCGGCACGGACTGCGAGTTCTCCGTGTCGGGCACCACCATCACGTTCGCCGGCCACAGAGCCGTGTACGTGGAGTCGAACGACGATGCGAGCGCCAGCGAGGCGACAAGGGAGACGTTGCTGCCGACGCTTGCCGTCGGCGATGTGGTACCCGTCGAGGCGATCTCGGCACACGGGCACACCACGTCACCGCCTGCACGGTTCACGGAGGCGTCGCTCGTGAAGCGCCTCGAAGAGCTCGGCATCGGCCGGCCGTCCACCTGGGCATCGATCATCCAGACGGTGCAGGACCGCGGCTACGTGTGGAAGAAGGGTCAGGCGCTCGTTCCCACGTGGACAGCGTTTGCCGTGGTGGGCCTTCTCGAGCAGCACTTCGACGGCCTCATCGACTACGGCTTCACGGCCCGGGTGGAAGAGGATCTCGACGCCATCGCCGTCGGCGAGCGGCAGAAGGACCAGTGGCTGCACGAGTTCTACTTCGGCGACAACGACCTGCCCGGTCTGAAGCGGCTCGTCGAAGAGAACCTCGACGAGATCGACGCGGCCGCGATCAACACGTTCCCGCTCGGTACCGACGACGACGGCAACCTCATCGTCGTCAAGCCCGGCAAGTACGGCCCCTATGTGCGGCGCGGCGACGACACCGCCGGCGTGCCCGAGGGGATGGCGCCCGACGAGCTCACAATCGAGGTCGCCACCGCCCTGCTCGCGGCGCCGAAGAGCGACGAGCCGATCGGC
>JACDGA010000021.1 GCA_013815505.1 Acidimicrobiia bacterium | reverse complement strand
CGAGACCGACGTCGACATCCTCCGCCTCGCCTCCGAGCTCGTCATCGACGCAATCGTGCAACCCGAACAGCTGCGCGGCGAGATCGTCCGCCGCCTCGACCACGCCCAGCACAAGGAGCGCGAGTTCAGCCGCCGCCGCCACGGGGTGCCGCCGGTATGAGTTGGTCGCCCTCGCTCGCTGCGCTCGCTCGGTCGAGTTTGGTCGAGCGGTGAGTGTTTCCTTCGTCGCCATTCGGGAGGTTTGTCCTCGGGATGGGTTGCAGGGGGAGCGGGCGGTTTCGGTTGATGCGCGGGTTGGTCTCGTCCGGCGGCTTGCTGAGGCCGGGGTGGTGGACATCGAAGCGGCGGCGTTCGTGTCACCGACCGCCGTGCCGGCGATGTCGGGTGCGGCCGAGGTCGTCGAGCGTGTCGCCGAGGAGCTGCCGGACGTGCGCCTGTGGGCGTTGGTGCCCAACGTCAAGGGCGCGCAGCTCGCCGTCGCAGCAGGCGTTCGACGGCTGACGATCACGGTCTCGGCGTCCGAGCGGTACAGCCAGAAGAACACCCACATGTCACGCGACGAGGCGCTCGCACAGCTCGGCCAGGTTCGCCAGGCCGCAGACGGGGCGGTTTGCGACCTCGTCGTCTCGTTCGCGTTCGGCTCCGCTTTCGAGGACGAGACGATCACGCCCGACGACGTCGCTGCGATCGCCAGTCGGGCGCACACGCTCGGCATCGACCGCATCACGCTCGCCGACACGACCGGCGTGGCCACGCCGAGGCGGATCGGCGACGTGCTCGACGCCACCGGCACCGACGTTGGGTTCCACCTCCACGACACCCGTGGCACCGCGCTGCTCAACGCATGGTCGGCGATCGGGCGCGGCGTCGCCCGCTTCGACACCGCGCTCGGCGGTCTCGGCGGCTCGCCGTTCGCCCCTGCGGCGGGTGGCAACCTCGCCACCGAGGATCTCGTGATGCTGCTCGCCGACGAAGGGATCGACACCGGTATCGATCTCGACGCCCTGCTCGACGCGGGACTGCTCGTCGCCGATCTCGTCGGGCACGACATCCCGAGCCGGGTCGCCGCAGCCGGCGGCATCCCAGGCGGCGCACGGTGAGCACGTCGTCGGCGACGAGCCCGTTCCTCACCGCCGAGCACGACGGACTGCGGGAGATGGTCGCCGACTTCGCCGCCAAGCGCATTGAGCCCGCCGCCGAGGAGTGGGACCGTGAGCACACGTTTCCCGTCGACGTCGTGCTCGAGATGGGCGAGCTCGGCCTTTTCGGCATCCCCTTCCCCGAGCCGTACGGCTTCGGCGGCGACTTCCTCAGCCTGTGCATCGCGATCGAGGAGCTCGGCCGCGTCGACCAGTCGATGGCGATCACCCTCGAAGCGGGGGTCGGCCTCGGGGCCAACCCGATCGCCAAGTTCGGCAACGAGGAGCAACGCGAGCGGTGGCTGCCCGACCTCTGCGCGGGGAAGGCGCTCGGCGGTTTCGGACTTACCGAGCCCGACGCCGGGAGCGATGCCGGCGGGACGCGCACGACGGCGAGGCTCGAAGGCGACGAGTGGGTGATCAACGGCGAGAAGGCGTTCATCACCAACTCGGGCACACCGATCACGTCGCTCGTCACCGTCACGGCCCGCACAGGTGGTGAGCAGTCGGCGCCGGAGATCTCGGCGATCATCGTCCCGGCCGGCACACCCGGGTTCGAGGTGCAGCCGCCGTACCGCAAGATGGGCTGGCACGCGTCCGACACGCACGGGCTGACCTTCACCGACTGTCGCGTGCCCGCCGGCAACCTCCTCGGCAGCCGTGGTCGCGGCTTCGCGCAGTTCCTCGAGATCCTCGACGAGGGACGCGTCGCCATCGCCGCGCTCGCCGTCGGCGTGATCCAGCGCTGCGTCGACGATTCCACCGTCTATGCCAACGAGCGCACGACGTTCGGACGCCCGATCGGCGCCAACCAGGCCGTCGCGTTCCGCATCGCCGACATGCAGGTCTCGCTCGATGCCGCTCGCCACCTCGTCTACCACGCTGCGTGGCTCGTTGATCGGGGCCAGCCGTTCAAGCGGGAGGCCGCCGTGGCGAAGCTGTTCGCCACCGAGGCGGCGATCTCGGCGACGCGTAGCGCCACCCAGGTCTTCGGCGGCTACGGCTTCATCGACGAGACTCCGGTCTCACGGCACTACCGCGACGCCAAGATCCTCGAGATCGGCGAGGGAACGAGCGAGGTGCAGCGGATGGTCATCGCCCGCGATCTCGGCATCCCCGTCCGCTGACCCCGAACACCCCGTTCTGGAGGTCGTCGATCGCGTAATAGCGCGTGGCCCGACCTCCAGAACGGGTTGCGACGCCTGCCATGACGATGCGCCCGCCCTTGTAGAGGACGCGCTCGAACGTCGCGCGTTCGATGTCCACGCGTGGGTTCGCCGACAGGATCTCGCCGATTGGCTCGAGTCCCTGCAGGGCACTCAGGTCGTCGAGGGGCAGTGTCCGCAGCCTCGTAGCGGGCGAGGAGCTTTGCCCACCACGCCCAGGGTGCGCTAGGACTCGACCTGGAGGTCGCAGATCGCGCAATAGCGCGTGCAGCCACCTCCAGAACGGGGTTCAGCTGTTGAAGGCGGCGTTCGCCCGGAACTAGTTCGCTAGCTTCTGGCCGTGCCAGGTTCGTCGTCAGCTCGCGGTGAGGTGTTGTGGACGCCGCCGGACGACGTGATGGCGTCGACGGCGATGGGGCGGTTCGCTGCCGCCAACGGGTTCGAGCGCTACGAGGACCTCCATGCGTGGTCGATCGAGGACCTGCCCGGCTTCTGGAACGCCGTGACGACGGCGTGCGGAATCCGCTGGCACACGGAGCCGACGGTGACGCTCGAACACCCGGAGATGCCCGGCACGCGCTGGTTCGCCGGCGGCACGCTCAACTATGCGGACCATGCGCTCGCCGCGTGCCGCGATCCCGACCTCGTTGATCACCCGGCGATCATCGCCCGCAGCCAGACTCGCCCACCGTCCGAGCTGACCTGGCGCGACCTCGTACAGCAGGTCGCCGCCACCGCTGCCTGGCTGCGCGACGTCGGTGTCGGCGAGGGCGACCGTGTCGGGGCCTATCTCCCCAATATCCCAGAGACGATCGTTGCCTTCCTGGCGACGGCGTCGATCGGCGCGATCTGGTCGAGTTGTGCACCCGAGTTCGGCATCCGCTCGGTCGTCGATCGCTTCGCCCAGATCGAACCGGCGATCCTCTTCGTCGTCGACGGCTACCGCTACGGGTCGAAGGACGTCGACCGCGGCGAGCACGTCGAGGCGATCATCGCCGCGCTTCCGTCGCTGCGTCACGTCGTCGTGGTCTCGTACCTCGACGGAGTCGGCGCCGATGCGCTCGTCACAGGCGGTGCGTCGGCGGGACCCGCACGCCACCGTTGGGATGAGGTCGCGACGGAGGCACCGACGCTGGGAATCGTCGCGGTGGCGGCGGATCATCCGCTCTACGTGCTCTTCTCGTCGGGCACGACGGGGCTGCCCAAGGCCATCGTCCACGGACACGGTGGCGTGGTCGCCGAACACCTCAAGGTGCTCACCCTGCACCAGGACCTGCGCCGCGACGACCGCTTCTTTTGGTTCACGACGACGGGATGGATGATGTGGAACTACCTCGTCTCCGGCCTCCTCGTCGGGTCGACGATCGTGGTCTTCGACGGCGACCCCGGCGCACCCGACCTCAACACCCTGTGGAACCTCGCCGCCGAGACCGAGTGCACGATCTTCGGGGTCTCGGCCCCGTTCCTCATGTCGTGCCGCAAGGCAGGTATCGAACCGGTCGCATCCACGATCCGCTGCGTCGGCTCGACCGGCGCACCGCTCCCGGCCGACGGGTTCCGCTGGGTCGACGACGAGCTCGGCGTCCCCGTGTCGTCGATCGCTGGCGGCACCGACGTGGCGACGGCGTTCGTCGGCAGCTCACCGATGGTGCCGGTGCGAGCCGGTGAGATCTCGTGCCGTCTGCTCGGGTGCGCCGTCGAGGCGTTCGACCCGGCCGGCGAGCGCTGCCCGCCCGGCGAGACCGGCGAGCTCGTGGTCACCAAGCCGATGCCGTCGATGCCGGTCGGCTTCTGGGGCGACGCCGACGGATCGAAGCTGCGCGCCGCCTACTTCGACGACTTCCCCGGTGTCTGGCGCCATGGCGACTGGGTGACGTTCGACGACGACGGCAGCTGCATCATCACCGGCCGCTCCGACGCGACGCTCAACCGCGGCGGGGTGCGACTCGGGACGAGTGACTTCTACGCCGTCGTGGAGGGGTTCGACGAGGTCGCCGACTCGCTCGTCGTCCACCTCGACGACGAGGGTCACGACACCGGCGGCGCCGGACTCGGGACGCTGCTGCTGTACGTGCAGCTCGCCGCCGACGGCGCGCTCGATGACGAGCTCGCCTCACGGATCCGCACCGCGCTGCGCACCGAGCTCTCGCCACGCCACGTCCCCGACCGGATCGAAGCGACGCCGTCGGTGCCGCGCACGCTGTCGGGCAAGAAGCTCGAGGTTCCCGTGAAGCGGATCCTGCAGGGCGCCCGCGCCGACGACGTCGCCGCGCGTGGCGCACTTGCCGATCCGGGTGCCCTCGACTGGTACGCGGCCAAGGCAGCGTCGACGCCGGGTTGAACCGGGCCGTCGCGGCACGCTCCGTCGCGGGTTCGAGCGCGTCGCGAGGCCGTGGAAGAATCCGTCGGGTGAAGACCCCCGCGACCGACAAGATCCGCAATGTCGCCGTGGTCGGGCACAGCGGGAGCGGCAAGACGTCGATCGTCGAGGCGTTGCTGCTGCGTGCCGGCGTGCTGGCCCGGCCCGGCTCGGTCGAGGACGGCACGACGGTGTGCGACCACGAGCCCGAAGAGGCCAAGCGCCAGATGTCGCTCGGGTTGGCGCTCGCCCCGTTCGAGTGGAAGGCATCGGACGGCGCGACGTACAAGGTCAACCTCATCGACACGCCGGGGTACGGCGACTTTGCGAGCGACGTCGACACCGCGCTCGCCGTCGCCGATCTCGCCGTGCTCGTCGTCAGCGCGGTCGACGGCGTCGAGGTCGGCACCGAGACGGCGTGGCGGAAGTGCGCCGAGCGGAAGGTCCCGCGGCTTGTGTTCGTGAGCAAGGAGGACAAGCAGCGCGCCGACTTCCATCGCGTTCTCGACGAACTGCGCTCGACGTTCGGCCCGGGGTTCGTGCCGCTCGAGCTGCCACTCGGCGAGGAGGAAGCGCTGCACGGTGTCGCCGACGTGCTCACGGGTCGCGGGCTCGAGTACGACGGCGACGGCACGCATCACGCCGGGGAGCTTCCCGACGATGTCGCCGAGGAGGAGCACCGCCTCCACGACGAGCTGGTCGAAGAGATCGTCTCCGGCGACGACGAACAGTTGGAGCGCTACCTGTCGGGCGACGTCCCGACGGCAGCCGAGCTCGAGCGCACGCTCGCCCACGAGGTGCTCGACTGTATCGAGTTCCCCGTCCTCGTCGGCTCGGCATCCAGCGGCGTCGGCATCGACCGCCTCGCCGATTTCATCTGCGAGCTGGGCCCTTCACCCGCCGATCGCCCGGCGAAGGTGGTGGCCGGCCCGAGCGAGGCGCCGGTCGAGGTCGACGTCGCCGCCGACCCGGCGGGCAAGCCCCTGGCATTCGTGTTCAAGACCGTCGCCGACCAGTTCGTCGGGCAGGTATCGGTGTTCAAGGTGCTGTCCGGCCAGATCCGACCGGACGATCACCTCCTCAACACGGCCACCGGAACCGACGAGCGCCTGCACGGGTTGTTCCACCTGCGCGGCAAGGAGCACATGCACGCCGACACCGTCGTTGCCGGTGACCTCGGCGCGGTGGCGAAGCTGGCGGGAACACCAACGGGTTCGGTGCTCGCGCCCAGGGACGCGCCAGTGCGCGCCGCCACGCCGCAAACCACCATGACGGCGTTCGGGTTGGCGCTCACGCCACGCACCCAGGCCGACGACGACAAGCTCTCGGGCGCGCTGTCGAAGCTGGTCGCCGAGGACGCCGGGCTCGTCGTCGAGCGCAACGAGGAGTCCGGCCAGACCGTGCTCCACGGCGCGGGCGACACGCACGTCGCCGTCGCGCTCGAACGGATGGCACGCAAGTTCGGTGTTCACGTCGACACCGAGGACATCCGTGTGGCTTACCGAGAGACGGTCGTGGGCCACGCCGAGGCAGAGGGCAAGGTGAAGAAGCAGTCCGGAGGTCACGGCCAGTTCGCCGTCGCGCAGCTGCGGATCAGCCCGCGCGAGCCGGGGTCGGGCAGCGAGTTCGTCAGCAAGGTCGTCGGCGGGGCGATCCCGAAGCAGTACATCTCGGCCATTGAGAAGGGCGTCGAGGAGGCGATGGCGCATGGGGGGATTCACGGCTTCCCGGTCGTCGACGTGCACGTCGAGGTGTACGACGGCAAGACCCACTCCGTCGACTCCTCCGACATGGCGTTCCGCACGGCCGGTGCGATCGGGCTCCGCGAGGCGATGCAGCAGGCAGGCTCCGCGGTGCTCGAACCGGTCTCGATGATCACCGTCACTGTCCCCGATGGCCATCAGGGTGACGTGCTCGGCGACCTCAACGCCCGTCGGGGTCGTGTGCTCGGCACCACGGCGGACGGGGAAGGGACGCACGAGATCGTCGCCCACGTGCCGACCGCCGAGATCCTGCGCTACGCCGTCGACCTGCGCTCCATCACCGGCGGCCGCGGTGCGTTCGTCGCCACCCACCACCACTACGAGGTGCTGCCAGACCACCTCGTCGAACGCGCCAAGGAGCACGCGAAACCGGTTTCGTCGCGCGTCGGCCGCTGATCAGACTCTGGCGGTGACGAACGACGACCCTCGCACCGATCCTCCGCTGACCGCCGGTGAGGTGGAGACCTCGCTCGGCTTCCTCGACTACCACCGCGACACGCTGATGATCAAGGTCGCCGGACTAGACAGGGCTCAGCTTGCCCAGACGCTCGCGCCGTCGCCGATGACGCTCGCCGGTCTCGTCAAGCACCTTGCGCTGGTCGAGGAGTCGTGGTTCTGCGAGCGGCTCGCCGGCCGGGATCCTGCCGAGCCGTGGGCGTCGGTCGACTGGGACGCCGACGAGGACTGGGACTGGCACAGCGCTGTCGACGACGAACCCGGCGCCCTCGTCACGCAGTGGGAGCGGTCGGTGGCGATGGCCCGCGCATGCGCCGACGAAGCCCTCGCCGGCGAAGGGTTCGACCAGGTGACCGTGAAGCCGAACCGGCGCGGCGAGCACTTCTCGATGCGCTGGATCGTGACCCACATGATCGAGGAGTACGCCCGCCACAACGGTCACGCCGACATGCTCCGAGAGTCGATCGACGGTCAGACCGGCGAGTAGCCGACGCCGCGAATCGACGATGCGTGCGAGACTCGGGCACGTGACCGTCACGCTCTGGACGAACGCCACCGTGGCGACGATGCGCGGCGGCAGCGACGAGTACGGGCTGATCGAAGGTGGTGCCGTGGCGCTGGACGGCGAGACGATCCTCGCCGTCGGGTCGTGCAACGAGGTTCGCACGATGATCGACGCCGACGCCGAGCTCGAGGAAGTCGATCTCGACGAGATCGATCTCGAGGGTCGGCTGGTCACGCCGGGCCTCGTCGACTGCCACACCCACCTCGTCTTCGCCGGTTCGCGTGCGGCCGAGTTCGAACGGCGCATCGCCGGGGCGACGTACGCCGAGATCGCCGCCGCCGGCGGCGGCATCCGCACGACGATGACGGCGACCCGCGCAGCGACCGAGGACGAACTCGTCGCCGCCGCACTGCCGCGACTCGACGCTCTCATCGGTGACGGTGTCACCACGGTGGAGATCAAGTCCGGCTACGGCCTCGACCTCGACACCGAGCTGCGACTGCTCCGCGCCGCCCATCGCCTCGCCACCGAACGACACGTCGAGGTTGTCCCGACGCTGCTCGCCGCGCACACCGTGCCGCCCGAGTTCGCTGGGCGTGCGGACGACTACATCGCGTTCGTGTGCGACACGATCATCCCTGCCGTCGCCGCCAGTGGACTCGCCGGCGCCGTCGACGTGTTCTGCGAGTCGATTGCGTTCGACCTCGATCAGTCGCGACGTGTCGCCCAAGCCGCCGCCGCGCACGGGCTGTCGATCAAGGGCCACACCGAGCAGCTGTCCGCGCTCGGCGGCGGACCGATGCTGGCCGCTGCGGGCGCGCTGTCGATCGACCACGGCGAGCACCTCGGCGACCACGACGTCGACGTCATCGCCGAGCACGGCACAGTGGTCGTGCTCCTCCCCGGCGCCTGCTACTTCACAGGTGAGCGCCAGCACCCACCCGTCGAGGCGATGCGCGCGGCAGGCGTCCCGATGGCCGTCGCCACCGACACGAACCCGGGCACGTCGCCCCTCGCGTCGCTGCGTCTCGCCGCCAACCAGGCCTGCGTCACGTTCGGCCTGACAGTGCCGGAGGCGATGCACGGCATCACGTCGGTCGCGGCCCGCGCGCTCGGACTCCACGACCGAGGTCGCATCGCGTCGGGAGCTCGTGCCGACCTCGTCGCGTGGGACGTCGACCATCCCGCCGAGTTGGTGTACGAGCCGGTCACGCCGCGCCAGTACCGTCGCATCGTGGCGGGATCAGCCTGACCGAGAGAGACAGAGAGAGAGAAGTCCGCATGGCCTCACCTGGCGCCGAACGAGTGATCCGCGCGCCGCGGGGGACC
This sequence comes from Acidimicrobiia bacterium, assembly GCA_013815505.1. Classification (GTDB taxonomy): domain Bacteria; phylum Actinomycetota; class Acidimicrobiia; order Acidimicrobiales; family Ilumatobacteraceae; genus JACDHN01. The sequence continues at coordinate 4,897 of JACDGA010000021.1, read as the reverse complement.
ACGCTCCACTGCAAGAGCTGGCTGACCGAGGCACCGTTCCGGATGATCCAGAACAATCTCGACCCCGAGGTCGCAGAGCACCCCGCCGAGCTTGTCGTCTACGGCGGAATCGGCAAGGCGGCGCGCAACTGGGAGTGCTTCGACACGATCCTCGAGACGCTGCAACGTCTCGAGGACGACGAGACGCTCCTCGTGCAGTCGGGCAAGCCCGTCGGCGTCTTCGAGACGCATCCAGACGCCCCTCGGGTGCTGATCGCCAACTCCAACCTCGTGCCGCACTGGGCGACGTGGGAGCACTTCCACGAGCTCGATCGCGCCGGGCTGATGATGTACGGACAGATGACGGCCGGGAGCTGGATCTACATCGGTACCCAGGGCATCGTGCAGGGCACGTACGAGACGTTCTACGCGATGGCGGCGAAGCACTTCGGCGGGGACGCTTCGGGACGGTGGATCCTGACTGGTGGGCTCGGTGGCATGGGCGGGGCGCAGCCGCTCGCGGCCGTGATGGCCGGCTTCTGCTGCCTCGTCGTCGAGTGCGACGAGAGCCGCATCGACCTCCGCCTCCGCACCCGCTACGTCGATCGTAAGGCGACGAGTCTCGACGAGGCGCTGGCGATGATCGACGAAGCCCGGCGCGACGGCCCCCCGATCTCGGTCGGGCTGCTCGGCAACACGGCAGAGGTCTTCCCTGAACTGCTCGATCGAGGGATCGTCCCCGACTGCGTCACCGATCAGACCTCGGCGCACGACCCGCTCAACGGATACCTGCCGGCCGGCTGGGAGCTGCCACGCTGGCGCGAGGAGCGCGAGCGCGATCCCGACGCCGTCGTGGCGGCGGCGAAGCAGTCGATGGGGCACCAGGTGCGGGCGATGCTCGACTTCCAGGAACGCGGCGCCGCCGTCGTCGATTACGGCAACAACCTTCGGCAGATGGCACACGACGTGGGCGTCGACGACGCCTTCGACTACCCCGGCTTCCTGCCGGCGTACCTGCGCGATCTGTTCTGCACCGGAACCGGCCCGTTCCGCTGGGTGGCGCTATCGGGTGATCCCGCCGATATCGCCGCCACCGACGCCAAGGTGAGAGAGCTGATCCCCGACGACGAGCACCTTCACCAGTGGCTGGACATGGCGGCCGAGCGGATCGCGTTCCAGGGCCTCCCGGCGCGAATCTGCTGGGTCGGTCTCCACGACCGCGCCCGGCTCGGCCTCGCGTTCAACGAGATGGTTCGCACCGGCGAGCTGGGCGCGCCGGTCGTCATCGGTCGGGATCATCTCGACTCCGGCTCGGTCGCAAGCCCCAACCGTGAGACCGAGTCGATGCGTGACGGCAGCGACGCCGTGTCCGACTGGCCGTTGCTCAACGCGCTGCTCAACACTTCGAGCGGCGCGACCTGGGTGAGCATCCACCACGGCGGCGGCGTCGGGATGGGCTACTCGCAGCACGCCGGGATGGTGATCGTCTGTGACGGCAGCGAGGCCGCCGACCGGCGCATCGCGAGGGTGCTGCGCAACGACCCCGGCACAGGCGTGATGCGCCACGCCGACGCCGGCTACGAGCTCGCCGTCGACTGCGCCGCCGCCGAGGGCCTCGACCTCCCCATGATCCTGAGCTCGACAGGGTGATGGCGCTCACGATCCGGCCCGGTGAGCTCACGCTCGCCGAGTTGCGCGCCGTGCACGAGGCGCCGGTCACGATCTCGGTCGACTGGCCCGCTGCGGTCGACGCCTCCGTCGCCACCGTGCGACGCGTCGTCGACGAAGACCGAACGGTGTACGGCATCAACACCGGCTTCGGTCTGCTCGCCCAGACGCGCATCGCCCACGACGACCTCGCTCTGCTGCAGCGGTCGCTCGTGCTCTCGCACTGCACCGGCGTCGGTGATCCGCTACCCGACGAGCTCGTCCGATTGATCCTCGTGCTCAAGGTCAACGCCCTCGCACGCGGCTACTCGGGCATCCGGCGTGAGATCGTCGAGATGCTCGTCGCGCTCGTCAACGCCGAGGTCTATCCCGTCGTCCCTGCCGCCGGTTCCGTCGGCGCCAGCGGTGACCTCGCACCCCTCGCACACGTCGCCGCCGTCCTGCTCGGCGAGGGCACCGTCCGCCACGGCGGCGCCGTCGTGCCGGCGAGCGATGGGCTCGCACGTGCCGGGCTCGGTGTGATCGACCTCGGCCCGAAGGAGGGCCTCGCCCTGCTCAACGGAACACAGGCGTCGACGGCATACGCGCTGCGGGGCCTGTTCGCTGCCGAGGACCTCTTCGCCGCCGGCATCGTCGCCGGCGCGCTGACGGTGGAGGCGATGCGTGGTTCGCGGCTGCCCTTCGACGAGCGGATCCACGCCGTTCGCGGCCACGCCGGCCAGATCGATGCCGCCGCCGCGCTGCGCCACCTCCTCGGTGAGCGCAGCGAGATCAGCGATTCGCACGCCGACTGCGACAAGGTGCAGGACCCGTACTCCGTGCGCTGTCAGCCGCAGGTGATGGGCGCCTGCCTGACCCAGATCCGCGACGCCGCATCCGTGCTGCACGTCGAGGCGAACGCCGTCTCCGACAACCCACTCGTGTTCGCTGACGACGACGACGTGCTGTCGGGCGGCAACTTTCACGCCGAGCCCATCGCCATGGCAGCCGACAACCTGGCCCTCGCGATCGCCGAGATCGGTTCGATCTCGGAGCGGCGTGTCGCGCTGATGATGGACAGCTCGATGTCGCGCCTGCCGCACTTCCTCGTGCCCAACGCCGGGGTCAACTCCGGGTTCATGATCGCCCAGGTGACCGCCGCCGCGATGTCGAGCGAGAACAAGTCGCTCGCCCACCCGCGCAGCGTCGACACCGTGCCGACATCGGCGAACCAGGAGGACCACGTGTCCATGGCGCCGGCGGCGGGGATGCGGCTGTGGGCGATGACAGCCAACACTGGCGTGATCCTCGGTGTCGAGTGGCTCGCCGCCTGCCAGGGGATCGACTTCCACGAAGGCTTGACATCGACGCCACCGCTGGAGGAGATCCGGCGCCGCGTCCGAGAGGTCGTCGCCTTCTACGACCGCGACCGCTTCTTCAAGCCCGATCTCGACGCGGGCGTCGAGCTCGTCGCATCGCGTCCGGGCGTCGAGCTCTTACCCGACGGCCTGTTGCCGTCGAGGTCGGCGCCGTGATGTCGCGACCGATCGACCGCAGGACGTTCCTCGCCGGCGCACTGGCGGTCGGCGCCGCAGCGTGCAGCGGCGACTCGGACGGCGACCCGACGACGCCGGGCAGCGGCGCGTCGTCGTCGACGGCGCCCACGTCGAGCACAGGTCCGGCCACGACCAGCACGGTGCTGCCGGCCACGCCGCCACCCACGACGATCGCCACCGTCGCCGATCCGCAGAAGGTCCCGGGCGTCGGCGACGGGCTGTTCCGCCTCGGCGTCGCCTCTGGGGATCCGCTGCCGGGCGGCGTCGTGCTGTGGACCCGGCTCGCTCCCGAACCGCTCGACGGCGGTGGCATGCCCAATGTCGACGTGCCACTGCGCTGGCAGGTCGCCGACGACGAGCGATTCAGGAGCATCGTCGCCAGCGGGATCGTCACCACTCGGCCCGACGAAGCGCACAGCGCGCACGTCGACGTCGTCGGGCTACGGCCGAGGCGCGAGTACTTCTACCGCTTCACGACCGGCGGTGAGGCGTCGCCCGTCGGCCGCACCCGCACGGCGCCGGCGGCCGAGTCGTCGCCGCGACAGCTGCGCCTCGTGTTCGCGTCGTGCCAGGATTGGCAGGACGGCTACTGGACGGCGTGGCCGCACATCGTCGACGAGGATCCCGATGTCGTGCTGTGGCTCGGTGACTACATCTACGAGGGCGGGATCGGCGAAGACGTCGTGCGTCCGCACAACAGCGCCGAGGTGATGTCGCTGGGGCAGTACCGCAACCGCTGGGCGCTGTACAAGGGCGATCCGTTGCTGCAAGCAGCGCACGCCGCAGCGCCGTGGATCGTCACGTGGGACGACCACGAGGTCGAGGACAACTACGCAGGGCGGTTCCCGAAGGATCCTGCAGACGCAGCGATATTCCGCCAGCGTCGTGCCGTTGCGTACCGCGCAGCGTGGGAGCATCAACCAATCCGTGGCGGGCGACCGACAGGTCCGTCACTGCGGATCTACCGGTCACTCTCGTGGGGACGCCTCGCCGAGCTGTTCGTCCTCGACGGACGCCAGTACCGCTCCGACCAACCGTGCGGCGGCGATTCGGATCTCGGCGAGGGCTGCGCGCAGCGCACCTCACCGTCACGCACGATGCTCGGCATGGAGCAGCGGCGCTGGCTGAACCGCCGGCTCGAGCGGTCGGACGGTCGCTGGTCGGTGCTCGCCAACCAGACGGTGCTCACCCCGATCCCGTTCGGGCCGCTGTTCAACCTCGACCAGTGGGACGGCTACGCCCACGAGCGTGATGCCGTGGTCGACATGCTGCGCCGCCGCCGCAACGCCGTCGTGCTCACCGGTGACATCCACGCCGCCGGTGTCGGAACGCTCGGCGTCGACGCCGAACGCAACCGGCCTGCGGGGACCGAGTTCGTCGGCACCTCGATCTCGTCGCCGTTCGTCGAGGGGTTGGAGGACGTCGTCGCCGAACTCGTCGAGGACCTTCCACAGGGCAAGTGGTTCGATGCCCGTCACCGCGGCTACGGGCTGTGCACGGTGACGCCACGGCAGTGGACGACGGACCATCGCATCGTCTCCACCGTCACGCAGCGACGGGCCACCGTGTCGACGAACTCATCGTGGGCGGTGCGCGACAAGGTGCCGGGCGCCGAACAAGTGTGATCGGTCGCCCTCGTTTCTGTGGGTACTCCTCGGTGGCGGCACGCCGTCGCTGGCTCAGCGGCGGCGACGCCTGACGAACCAGACCGCGCC
>JACDGA010000020.1 GCA_013815505.1 Acidimicrobiia bacterium | reverse complement strand
CGTAGATCGCCGACGAGATCCTCGCCGTCCCCACGGCGTCGAACGGGTTCATCGCAGCGACGAGCCGGAAGCCGTCGGCCGCTGCGATCCGGTCGAGGCGCGGCACGTGGAGCTCGCGCTCGCTCATCACCGTGATGAGCACGTTCAGCGTTTCCTCGGGGACGCGGTTGATCTCCTCGACGTAGAGCAGCGCGCCCTCGCGCAACGCCGTCGTCAGCGGTCCGTCGACGAAGACGTCGGCGGCGTATCCCTCATCGAGCACCCGCGCCGGATCGAAGTGTCCGACGAGCCGAGCGGGCGTCAGCTCGGCGTTGCCCTCGACGAACTCGAACCCGATGCCGAGCTCGTGCGCCACGGCTCGCAGCAGCGTCGACTTGCCGGTGCCCGGCGGTCCCTCGATGACGATGTGACGACCGGCGTCGAGCGCAGCCAGCACCAGCTCCACCTCGCGCTCGCGCCCGACCACCCTCGCCCGCAACCGCTGCCGGACGCCGCGCAGATCACTCACGTGACGACGGCCGTACGCCCCGTGGCGACGTCACGAATAGACCATCACACCGCGAATGTTCTCGTTGTTGCGCATCGCCTCGTAGCCGTCGTTCACCTCGTCGAGCGTGTACGTGCTGGTGATGAGACCGTCGAGATCGAGCTGTCCGTCGCGGTAGAGCGCCAGCAGCTTCGGGATGTCGGCGCGAGGGTTGCCCGAACCGAACAGCGAGCCGATGATCTGCTTCTCCATCAGCGTGAGGTCGAGCAGGCTCATGCTCGCCGACATCTCCATCGCGGGGTGAATGTTGGTCACGACGACGCGCCCGCGCTTGGCGGCGATGGCGAGCGCCTGGATCATCAGCTCGCCGGAACCGACGCCGAGCGTCATGATCACCTTGTCGGCCATGCGCCCCTCGGTGGCGTTCGTGATGAGCTCGGTGGCTTCCTCGAGTGACGACGCAGTGTGCGTGGCCCCGAACTCCTGTGCCTTCTCACGCTTGAACTCCGCAGGATCGATGGCCCAGATCTGCTTCGCGCCGGCGAGCCGGGCGCCCTGGACGGCGTTCGAGCCGATGCCGCCGCAGCCAACCACGGCCACGACGTCGCCGGGCGTCACCTCCGCTGCGTACACGCTCGAACCCCAACCGGTGACGACACCACAGCCGAGCAGGCAGGCACGATCGAGGGGGACGTCGTCGTCGATCTTGATGCAGCTCGCCTCGTTGACGACGGTGTGATGCGAGAACGTGCCGAGCATGCACATCAGCGAGAGGTCCTTGCCGTTGGCGTGATGGCGCGAAGTTCCGTCGATCTGCTTACCGGCGCCGAGCAGCGCACCGAGATCGCAGAGGTTCTGGTGCCCCGTCGAGCAACTCGGGCATCGACCGCACGAGGGGATGAAGCCGAACACGACGTGGTCGCCGGCGGCGAGCCAGCTGACGCCCTCGCCGACCGCCTCCACGACGCCGGCGCCCTCGTGTCCACCGACAATCGGGAGCTCGAAGGGCAGGTCGCCGGTGACGAGGTGCTCGTCGGAGTGGCACAGACCCGACGCGGCGAGTTTGACCTGCACCTCGCCGGCCTTCGGCTCGTCGAGCTCGATCTCCTCGACGCTCCACTCGGCGCCGATCTCCCACAGGATTGCTGCTTTCGTCTTCATCCGGATCCCCTCGTCTCGGCCAACACGTCGCCGCCACAGTAACCCGGGGCCTGCGCGATCACGGGTGGCGGAGCCGCTCGATCTCGCCGCGCCAGTCGAGTCCCTCGGTCGACTCGCCGCAGGCGTGGATCTCGCGACGGCGTTCGGCGACGGCCGACGCGATGCGGCGAACGTCGTCGTCGAGCACCTCGTGGGCGATGCGGTCGCGGAGCCACGAGGCGACGGCCGGTGCGGTCCCGTCTGTGGACACGGCGACGCTGACCGAGCCGTCGCGAGCAATGGCGGGAAGGATGAACGAGCAATCGCTGGTTTGGTCGGCGGCGTTGACCCAGATCCCGCGACTCGTGGCGTCGGCAGCGACTGACGCATCGACGTCGACGATGCCCGTCGCCGTGACGACGAGCCGCACGCCGTCGAGGTCGCCCGGCTCGTATGCCCGCTGGCGCACCTCGGCCACGGCGACCGCATCGAGCGCCGGGTCGACGTCGATCGCCACCACCCGGACGCTGGCGCCGGCGTCGACGAGCGATACCACCTTGCGCACGGCCACGGGACCTGCCCCAACGACGAGCACGGACACGTCGTGCACGTCGAGCACCACCGGATAGCCGAATCGCATCCCCAGAAAGGGTACGGCCCGGCACCGTCTGGGGGTGGGGCGGATGTCACAGCATGGCAATTCGCCATAAAGTTGATCAGATTGGTCAGAATTTGGTTGAATGGCGTTCGTGTTCGAGAACGCCCACCCGCTCGAGGTGCTCCGCTGGGCGGGCGAGACGTTCGGCGACGGCCTCGTCGTGACGGCGAGCTTCGGTGATCCGACGCTCCCCCACCTCGTCAGCCAGTCGATCCCGTGGGCCGACGTCGTCATGCTCGACACCGGCTACCTGTTCGCCGAGACGGAGTGGTACGCCGACCACCTCGCCGAACGGTTCGGCGTCCGCGTCCGCAGCATCCACCCACGCCCCGATATCGAGCGCGACGTGTGGCAGCACGACCCCGACGCCTGCTGCCGAGCGCGCAAGGTCGAGCCGCTCGAGCGGGCGCTCGCGGGGGCGGCGGCATGGGTCACCGGTGTTCGTCGCAGTGACGGCGACACACGGCGATCGACCCCCGTCGTCCACGACGATCCGGAGCGGGCAGTCACGAAGATCAATCCGCTGGCGACATGGGATGCAGCCCGCGTCGCCGACCACATCGCCAGCAACGACCTTCCGCTGCACCCGCTGGCGGATCGCGGTTACGGCTCCATCGGGTGCTGGCCGTGCACGTCGCCGCTCGCCGCCGGGGAGGTCGAGCGCGCCGGCAGATGGCGCGGCAGCGACAAGATCGAGTGCGGCCTGCACCTCGCCGCCACCACCGGCGTCCCCGTCACGGTCACACACTCATGAGTGGCAACCCGGAGGACGTCAAGGCGCGGAGCCGGTTCCTGCGCGGCGACCTCGCGCACGAGCTGACCAACCACGACCCCTCGTTCAGCGGTGACGGCCAGACGCTGCTGAAGTTCCACGGCATCTACCAGCAGGACGATCGCGACGTCCGTCGCGAGCGGTCGAGCAAGGGGCTCGCCCTCGACTACTCGTGCATGGTGCGTGCGTCGGTCCCCGGTGGCCGGCTCACGCCCGAGGCGTGGCTGGCGCTCGACCGCCTCGCCGACGCCACGGATGGCACGCTGCGGCTGACGACGCGCCAAGGCGTCCAGCTGCACTTCGTGCGCAAGCCCGACCTGGCGTCGATCGTGCACGACATCAACGCCGCCGGCCTCACGACGCTCGCCGCCTGCGGCGACGTCGTGCGCAACATCGTCGCCTGCTCGGATCCCGCCCACGACCACGCTCTCGAACCGGTGGTCGACGGGCTCGTGCGCCGCTTCCGGCCGCGCACGACGGCCTACTGGGAGCTGTGGATCGACGGCGAGAAGGCGGCGACGCTCGACCCCGGTGACGACGACCCGTTCCGGCACGAGCCGATCTACGGCGACGTCTACCTACCGCGAAAGTTCAAGATCGGGATCGCGTGGCCCGGCCACAACTGCGTCGACGTCTACAGCCAGGACGTCGGCATCGTCCCGACGCTCGCCGACGACGACTCGGGCGACGTCACCGGTTACGTCGTGCTCGTCGGTGGTGGCATGGGGCGCAGCATCAACCGCGACGACACCGCGCCACGGCTCGCGACGGTGCTCGGCTGGGTCGAGCCGCACGAGCTCGTCGACGTGGTCGAGCATGTCATCACCGTGCAGCGCGACTTCGGAAACCGCGAAGACCGCAAGCGTGCCAGGCTGAAGTACCTCATCGAGGATCGCGGCATCCACTGGTTCCGCAAAGAGGTCGAGGCGCGACACGGTGCCCCGCTACGCGCCGCGCCGCCCCTGCCGACGTGGGAGCCCGGCGAGCATCACGAGCGCACTGCGACGACGTACGGCCTCCCCGTGCCGTCCGGACGGGTGAGCGATCACGAGGGCGTCAACTTGCGCACGGCGATGCGCACGCTCGTCGTCAACGGGACGGTCCCGGCGATCCGGGTGACCGCCCGACAGGACCTCGTTCTCGTCGGCGTCGACGAGGACGCACAGCGCACGATCGACGCCACCCTGCGCGAGCACGGCGTGGCGCTCGCCGGCGACGTCACGAGCGTGCGCCGGCTCGCCATCGCCTGCCCGGCGCTGCCCACGTGCAGCCAGGCGCTGGGCGAGGCCGAACGCGTGCTCCCCGACGTCATCGACACGTTGGAGGCGGTGCTCGCCCGCCACGGGCTCGACGACGAGTCGATCAGGCTCAACATGACGGGATGCCCCAACGGCTGCGCCCGCCCGTACACGTCCGAGATCGGCATCTCCGGTCGCACGAAGCGCACCTACGACCTCTATCTCGGCGGGTCGGCGGCAGGCACTCGCCTCGGCGTGGAGGTCCGTCCCGACATGTCGCTCGACGAGTTGGAGGGCGTCCTCGAACCCGTGATCGCACGGTTCGCGACGGCCCGCCGCAACGGATCGACTGCGAGCTTCGGCGACTGGTGCGCCGCCGCCGGCGACGAGCTGGCGACGTGGCTGCCAGCACCGGTCGTGCGTCGCCACCAGCGAGCGAGCGCGCCGGCACGCGAGTCGGCATCCGTGTCGTGAGCGGCCATTTCATGAGCGGCCATGTCATGAGCGGCCATGTCGCACTCGTCGGCGCAGGGCCCGGCGATCCCGACCTGCTCACCGTGCGTGCCGCGCGGCTGCTCGGCGAGGCAGACGTCGTGGTGCACGACGCGTTGGTCGGCACGGGCGTGCTCGACCTCGTCGCCGATGGTGCCGAGCTGATCGACGTCGGCAAGCGTCCCGGCCGACCGACGCCCCAGGAGCTGATCAACAGCCTGCTCGTTCACCTCGCCGGCCAGGGCCGGCGGGTGGTGCGACTGAAGGGCGGCGATCCTTTCGTCTTCGGGCGTGGCGGCGAGGAGGCGCTCGCGCTCGGCGACGCCGGCGTGAGCTACGAAGTCGTTCCTGGGACGACCTCGGCGTTCACGGGAGCGGCGGCCGCCGGCATTCCCGTCACCCACCGCGGGGTGTCGGCTGCCGTCACCGTGGTGACCGGTCACCGCCGCGACGGCGAGCAGCCGGTCGACTGGCGTGCGCTCGCACGCGTCGGGGGCACGATCGTGGTGCTGATGGGTGTGGCCAACCGTGGCCGCATCGCCGCCGAGCTGATCGCGGGTGGGCTCGCCGGCGACACGCCGTTCGCCGCCGTTCGCTCGGCGACGACGGAGCACCAGGACGAGATGCGCGGCCGGCTCGACGAGCTCCGCGACGCGGACGTCGCGTCACCCGCCGTGCTCGTGATCGGCGCCGTCGCCGGGCTCGACCTCGCGAGATGGGTGCCAACCGGCTGCGCGGTTCGCGCGCGGCACGGGCAACGTATGCTCGCCCCATGAGCGAGACGGTCACGATCACCGCGCCCGACGATGCCCTCATCGACGAAGAGGAGCCAGAGCTCCTCGAAGAGCTCCTCGTCGAGGAGATCTCGATCGACGGAATGTGCGGCGTCTACTGATGATTAGCGACCGCCAGGGAGCCGCACGACGATGGGGTTCGGGGGCGCAGCCCCCGCAGCAACACGGAATGTGCGGCGTCTACTGATGATGTCAATCGAGCGCGCACATTCCGGTCGGGCGAGCGACCGCCAGGGAGCCGCACGACGATGGGGTTCGGGGGCGCAGCCCCCGCAGCAACACGGAATGTGCGGCGTCTACTGACTGTTCGTCGGCTGATCGATCGATAGGCACGAGGATGGACGGCATGGAACACCGCGTCGTGACATTGAACCCCGACGTCGCGCTGCGACCCGAGCCGTTCGGCGCGCTCGCGTACCACTACGGCAACCGCCGGCTCGTGTTCTTGCGCCACCCCGATCTCGTCGCGGTCGTGTACGCTCTCGACGGACACCGCACCATCGCCGAGGTGCTCGACGCCGAAGGCATCGCGCCTCGCCGGCGTGCCTCGTTCGTCGCCGCTCTCGCCTCGATGCTCGACTCGGAGATGCTCTGTGAGCGAGCCACGCGAGCGAACCATCGTGACGGTGCGCCGCTGCGCAGCAGCGGCGCGGTCATTGGTGCACCGCCCGTCGTCCCCCTGTCGTTCGTCCACACGGCCGAGGTGCACCAATGAGCACCAGCCAGCACTCGCTCGTTGACGAACTGAAGTCGGGCCTCGACGCCCCCATCTGCCTGACGTGGGAGCTGACGTACGCCTGCAACCTGCAATGCGTGCACTGTCTGTCGTCGTCGGGCCGTCGTGATCCCCACGAGCTGACGACGCAGGAGGCGTTCGGCGTGCTCGACGATCTCGCCGAGATGCAGGTCTTCTACATCAACATCGGCGGCGGCGAGCCGATGATCCGACGTGACTTCTTCGACATCCTCGACCACGCCGCCCGTCGCGGCATCGGCGTGAAGTTCTCGACGAACGGTGCCTACCTCACACCCGAGCGGGCGAGGCGGCTGGCGTCGATGGACTACCTCGACGTGCAGATCAGCCTCGACGGGCTCGACGCGGCGACGAACGACCCGGTGCGCGGCGACGGCTCGTATGCGCTCGCCCGCACGGCGATGGACAACCTCGCCGGCGCAGGGTTCGGGCCGTTCAAGATCTCCATCGTCGTGACGCGACACAACGTTGCGCAGCTCGACGGGTTCAAGGCGCTCGCCGACGAGTACGGCGCGACGCTGCGTGTCACCCGCCTGCGGCCGTCGGGTCGCGGCGCCGACTCATGGCACGAGCTGCACCCCACCAACGAGCAGCAGCGCGAGATCCATCGTTGGCTGCTCGACCACGGCGATCACGTGCTCACCGGCGACTCGTTCTTCCACCTCAACGCGCTCGGCGAGTCGCTGCCCGGGCTCAACATGTGCGGCGCCGGTCGGGTCGTGTGCCTCATCGACCCGACGGGGGATGTCTACGCCTGCCCGTTCGTCATCCACGACGAGTTCAAGGCCGGGTCGGTGCGTGACGCCGGTGGGTTCGCCGCGGTGTGGCGCGAGAGCGACACGTTCCTCGCGCTGCGACAGCCCCAGAGCGCCGGTGCCTGCGCCTCGTGCGGCCAGTTCGACGCCTGCCAGGGCGGGTGCATGGCAGCGAAGTTCTTCACGGGCCTGCCACTCGACGGTCCCGATCCGGAGTGCGTCGTGGGCCACGGCGAGGCGGCGCTGCTCGAGGGCTCGACGCCACCGCTGATGTTGGTCGACCACTCGCGACCCGTTCCCGTCACACTGCTGGCACGCTGACGCCCATGTGGGCACTGCTCCTGCCCGGCGCCTACCTGCTCGGCTGCCTCCCGAGCGCCGTGCTCGTGGCCCGCTCGCGTGGGGTCGACATCACCGCGGTCGGCTCGGGTAATCCCGGCGCGTCGAACGTGACGAGGGTCCTCGGTTGGCGCGCCGGTGTCGTCGTGCTGACCCTCGACGCGGCGAAGGGCGCGATTGCGGCGGGCGCCGGACTCGTCGTCGAAGGGCGTCCCGCTGCGTACGCGCTCGGCGCGGCGGCCATCGCCGGGCACGTGTTCCCCGTGACGAACCGGCTCCGCGGCGGCAAAGGTGTCGCGACCGGAGCCGGGATGATGCTCGTGCTCCACCCACTCGTCTCGGCCCCGCTCGGCATCGTCTGGTTCGCGCTCTCGCGCTTCACGGGCAAGGCAGCCCTCGCCTCGATTGCGATCGTGGTCGCGCTGCCGTGCGGCGTGGCGCTCGCGGGACGTCCGGGGTGGGAGATCCTTGCCACCATCGGCATCGGCGTACTCGTGATGATCCGACACGTTGCGAACGTGCGCCGTCTGTGGCGCCGCGAGGAGCTGCCGCTCGAGTCCGGCAGCCGCAACCGCGCTGCGCTCCCATGACCTCGGGCGAGATTGCGGCGCTCTTGCGACCGCTCACGTTCGGCACCGTGACGGCGCCGAACCGCGTCATGTTCGGACCGCACGTGACGAACCTCGGCGACGACGACCGACGCTTCACCGACCGCCACCGCGCCTTCTACGAACGTCGGGCACGCGGCGGCTGCGGCCTGATCGTGACAGAGGGTGCGAGCGTCGACAGCTCCGACTGGCCGTACGAGCGTGCACCGCTCGCCGACGTCTGCGGCGACGGTTGGCGGTCGATCGTCGACGCCTGCCGGCCCCACGGCGCCCTTGTCGTCGCCTCGCTCGACCACGCCGGCGGGCAGGGTTCGTCGGCCTATCACCAGCGCGAGCTGTGGGCGCCGTCCACCGTGCCCGAGGTGAACACCCGCGAGGTGCCGAAGCAGATGGAGCGCGCCGACATCGACACGGTCGTCGACGGCTTCGCTGCGGCGGCCCGTCGAGCGATCGATGCCGGCTGCCACGGGGTCGAGATCAACGCCGGCCAGCACAGCCTCGTGCGCCAGTTCCTGTCCGGTCTGACGAACCATCGCGACGACGAGTGGGGCGGGGACCGGTTGCGGTTCGCTTCGGACGTCGTGCTCGCAACGCGTGCGGCGGCCGGGGATCGCATCGTCGGGTTGCGGCTGTCCTGCGACGAGCTCGCCCCGTGGGCGGGGATCACCCCCGACCGGGCACCCGAGCTGGCGGCGCAACTCGTTGCGCGCGGCGTCGACTACGTCGTCGTGGTGCGTGGGTCGATCTTCTCCGTGCAGGCCACGCGCAACGACTTCCACGAGCCGCAGGGCTACAACGCCGACCTCGCTGCTGCCGTCGCCGCTGCCGTCGGAGTGCCCGTCTACGTGCAGGGCGGCATCGTCGACGTCGGGCTCGCCGAATCGCTGCTCGACACGCGGGCCGAGGGCAACACCGTTGCCGGGGTGGAGATGACGAGGGCGCAACTCGCCGATCCCGACCTCGTCGCCAAGTTACGTGAGGGCCGCCCCGCCGAGATCCGGCCGTGCATCCTCTGCAACCAGACGTGCCAGGTGCGAGACAACCGCAACCCCATCGTCAGCTGCGTCGGCGAGCCAACGACGGGGCGAGAGACCGAAGACCCGGACTGGGAAGCACCCGCAACAGCGCCACAGCGTGTCGCGGTGGTCGGCGGCGGCCCGGCGGGACTCGAGGCGGCGCGTGTCGCTGCGATCCGGGGCCACGATGTCACTCTGTCCGAGCGCAGCGGACGCCTTGGCGGGATGGCGGCCGTTGCCGGTCCCGGTGCAGCGCTGATCGATTGGCTCGCACGAGAGGTCGATCGGCTCGGCGTCGAGGTACGTCTCGGCGAGGATGTCGAGCATGCACCCGAGGGGGTTCACACTGTCGACTGCACGGGTTCGCAACCAGGCGTACCGTCGCTCGTCGTGGCCCCCGGCGCGACGGTGCTCGACGTGGCCGACGTGTACGCCGGCGCGGCGCCGCTCCCGCCCGAGGGCGACGTGGTGGTGCTCGATCCCATCGGCGGCCCGATCGGTGTCGCCTTCGCCGAGTCGCTCGGCGAGCGTGCCGTGCTCGTCACCCAGGATCACATCGCCGGCAACCAGCTCTCGCTCACCGGCGACCTCGCACCCGCCAACGTCCGCCTCGCCCTGGCCGGCGTGCGCATCCACCGCCGGGCGATCCCGCGAGGAGTCGGGCCGGAGAGTGTCACCGTGAGCGACCGCTTCAGCGGCGAGGAGATCGAGGTCCCCTGCGTCGCCGTCGTCGACTGCGGCTACCGACTCCCTTCGCCACCACTGCCCGGCGCGGTCCATCGAGCCGGCGACTGCGTCGCCCCGCGCACCCTCTACGAGGCGATCCTCGAGGGCCGCCGCGCGGCCCTCGCCCTCTGAGCGGCGCCGCCGACAACCGGCCACCGACCGTTTCCGCCCGTCCATTTCTGAGTCACGAACAACGCCGAGTCTCGACGTTTGCGGTGACTCAGACGCCAGCCCGGCCAATCCGGGTCACGAACAACGCCGAGTCTCGGTGTTTGTGGTGACTCAGACGCGTTGAGCTGCGCCGTCAACGAGCGCAAACGCACGGGCGTGGAGTACGTTCGGCGTACATCGAGAGGACCACGCACGGCATGCGCGAGACGGCGACGACGCTCCTACCGACGGCGAAGAACGAGGGCATCACGTTCGACGCGATCGGGATGACGTACCCCGACGGCACGAACGCGATCGACGAAGCGTCGTTCTCGGTGGGCGCCGGCGAGTTCGTGACGGTGGTCGGACCCTCTGGCTGCGGGAAGTCGACGCTGCTGCGCATCGCGTCGGGACTGCTGGAGCCGAGCAGTGGGACCGTGGACATCGACCGCAACCATCTCGGGTACGTGTTCCAGGATCCGACACTGCTCCCGTGGCGCACGGTACGCCAGAACGTCGAGTTGCTTGCCGAGCTGCGCGGGCTCCCACGAGCCGAGCGCTCTGAGCTGGCCGGCGTCGCGATCGAGATGGTCGGGCTCGGAGGATTCGAGCAGCACTACCCGAAGTCACTCTCGGGCGGCATGAAGATGCGTTGCTCTCTCGCCCGCACGCTCACGCTGCGTCCCCCCGTGTTCCTGTTCGACGAGCCGTTCGGGGCCGTCGACGAGATCACACGCGAGCACCTCAACGACCAGACCCAACAGATCTTCCAGCGCGAGGGCTTCGCCGGCCTGTTCATCACGCACTCCATCAGTGAAGCCGTGTACATGAGCACGCGAGTGCTCGTGATGTCCGCTCGCCCGGGGCGCCTCGTCGCCGAGTTCGAGGTGCCGTTCGGCTACCCACGGGTGCAGGACCTGCGCTTCGAGCCCAAGTTCGCCGAGCTCAGCGGCGAGATCTCGAGGGAGTTGAGGGGGAACTCGTGACCGAGTTGCAGACCACGGATGCGCCACTCGCCGGCGAAGAGATCCCCGGCGCACTGGTCGTCAGCGAGCCGGTGGCGCGCCGGCAGGCACGCCGGCAGGCACGCCGGCGCGCCAGCCTCGCATCGATCCTCATCCCGCCGTTGCTCTTCGGCGCGTTCATCATCGGAATCTGGTACGTCATCAGCTACCTGGTCATCGCGCCACGGCGGCGCTTCCTGCTGCGCCCACCCCACGACGTGCTGCAAGAGGGCTTCCTCAAGTGGGAATCGCTGTCCGAGCTCCTCGACGCGCTCTGGGCGAGCAGCAAGGTTGCACTCATCGGCCTGGCGATCTCCATCGTGCTCGGGATGCTGATGGCCGTCATCATGAGCCAGGCCAAGCTTCTCGAACGGGCGATGTTTCCGTACCTCGTGATCCTGCAGGCGATCCCGATCCTCGCCGTGGTTCCCCTCATCGCGTTCTGGTTCAAGACGGGCATCAACGCCCGCATCATCGTCTGCGTGCTGATCTCCCTGTTTCCCATCATCGTCAACACGCTCTTCGGTCTGCAGTCCGCCGACCGAGGGATGCACGACCTGTTCACCCTGCAGCACGTCAGTCGCTGGACACGCCTGTCCAAGCTGATGTTCCCTGCGGCGATGCCGGCGATCTTCGCCGGGCTCCGCATCTCGGCGGGGCTCTCCGTCATCGGCGCGATCGTCGGCGACTTCTTCTTCGCTCGTGGGGAGATCGGCATCGGCCAGGTCCTCCGCAAGTACGCCAACAACCTCGACGGCGAACAGCTGATCGCCGCCGTGATCGTGTCGTCGCTGCTCGGTGTCACCGTGTTCTTGTTCTTCGGCTGGCTGCAGCAGCGCATCGTCGGCAGGTGGTATGCCGACTCCGGCGCACCATGATGACCAGCAGCCAGTCCCGCCCCGCCCGCCCGCTCCAGCATCGATCCCGAACCAACAACGGAGGCACCGTGAACCACCATCGTCGAACCACCCGGCGTTTGCTCGCCAGCGTCGCCGCAGCGAGTCTGCTCGTCGTCGCCTGCAGCGACGACGACGACGGCGGCGACACGACCGCCGAGTCGGCGACGTCGACCGAAGGCACGACGGCCACAACGGCCACGTCCGGCACGACGGGCACCACCGGCACCACGACGGGAGGCAGCAGTGCAACCACCACTGGTGGCTCGGGGAGCGCCGCCCCGGCGAACCTCGCCGACCTGTGCCCTGATCCGTTCGTGATCCAGACCGACTGGTTCCCCGAGTCCGAGCACGGTGCGCTCTACGAGATGATGGGCGACGACTACGAGGTCGACGGCAACAACAAGGTGGTGAAGGGCTCGCTCGTCGCTGGCGGCGAGGACACCGGGATCAAGTACGAGATCCGTGCGGGCGGACCGGCCATCGCAAGCACCGTCGCTGCGACCACGTACAGCGACGACAGCATCACACTCGCCTATGCCAACACCGAGAGCCAGGTGACCCAGAACGGCGAGACTCCGCTGGTGTCGATCCTTGCGCCGTTGGAGATCAACCCGCAGATCATCTATTGGGACCCGGAAACCTACCCGGACGTGCAGACGCTCGCCGACCTCGGCGAGGAGGAGATCACGATCAACATCTTCTCCAACAGCGTCTATGCCGAGGTGTTCATCGCCGACGGCACGTGGAGCGAGGGCCAGGTCGATCCGTCCTACGACGGCAGCCCGGCACGGTTCGTGTCCGAGGACGGCGCCATCGCGCAGCAGGGCTTCGCCTCGGCCGAGCCCTACAAGTACGAGGAGGAGTTCACCGACTGGGGCAAGCCGGTCGAGTACGAGCTCATCCACGACGCCGGGTTCGAGGTCTACTCGCAGACGCTCGCCGCCCGGGCCGACGACGTCGAGGGTCTGTCGGATTGCTTCGCAGCCTTCGTGCCGATCGCCCAGCAGGCCGCGATCGACTACGTCGACGATCCCGCGAGGGCGAACGCGATCATCATCGATGCCGTCGAGGGGTTTGACACGTTCTGGACCTACGACGAAGGAGTCGCCGAGTTCTCCGTCGAGACGCAGAATGAGCTCGGGCTCGTCGGCAACGGGCCGGACGAGACACTCGGCAACATGGACGAGGCACGCATCCAGGGCGTGATCGACCAGATGCGCGACGCCGGTGTCGACGGAGTGCCAGAGGACCTCAAGGCTGCGGATCTCTTCACGAACGAGTTCATCGACACCTCGATCGGCCTCTGAGGAGCTCGGATGACGAGCACGACGCAGCAACGGCTGCACCTCACGATGACCGCAGCCATCCACGCCCGTTGGGCGCATCGCGTCGACGGACTGATCCACAGCCACCCGTGGAACCTGGAGGCCACGGTCGAGGGACCGGCCGACGCCGAGAAGGTCATGCCGGCCGACGACCTCGAGGCGATCCTGCACGCTCTCGTCGACCCGTGGCGGGGCAGGTATCTCACCTACGAGGACGTCGGCACGTGGAAGGGCTACGAGCCCCTGGTGTGGGACCGTGAACCCACGGTCGAGGAGATCGCCCGGCGCCTGTGGGCCGAGCTCGACGCACGGGTGCCGGGCTTGACATCGGTCGGCGTCGTCGAATCGACCGAGTTCGATCGCTGCCGAACCGTGCGCCTCAGCCGTCGCGAGTGAACGTCCCCGTCCTCGACATCGAGCCGCTGCGGTGCGATCCGCAGCGGCTCGCCGGGTCCGAG
>JACDGA010000136.1 GCA_013815505.1 Acidimicrobiia bacterium | reverse complement strand
CCGGCGACGATGTCACCGGCCTGTGCGAAATCCAGGTCCTCGCGTTGGTTGGCGTGCATCAGCAGGATGCGTCCGAGCCGCTCGCGCTTCTCCTTGATCGAGTTGAAGACCTCGTCGCCCTTGTTGACCTGCCCGGAGTAGACCCGGAAGTACGTCAGCCTGCCGAAGGGATCGCTGACGATCTTGAACGCCAGTGCCGCGAACGGTGCGTTCTCGTCCGCCTTGCGCTCGATCGACTCCTCGCCCTTCATGTCGGTGCCACGCACGGCGGGGACGTCGAGCGGGCTCGGCATGTAGTCGATGACGGCGTCGAGCATGAGCTGCACGCCCTTGTTCTTGAACGCCGAGCCGCACAGCACGGGGACGAACGACCCCGAGAGCGTCCCCGCTCGCAGGGCGCGGGTGAGGTCGTCGACGGTGAGCTCCTCGTCGTTGAGATACTTCTCCATCGTCGCCTCGTCCTCACCGGCAACGGTCTCGACGAGACGGTGACGCCACTCCTCGGCGTCGGCCTTCATCTCGGCGGGGATCTCTTCTTCGTGGTACGTCGCGCCCATCTCCTCGCCGGTCCACACGACGGCCTTCATCTTGCGCAGGTCGACGACACCTTGAAAGTGCGCCTCTGCGCCGATCGGCAGCTGCGTGACGGCCGCGACGGCGTCGAGACGACTCTCGATCATCTCGACGGTGCGGTAGAAGTTGGCGCCCGTGCGGTCCATCTTGTTGACGAAGCACATGCGCGGGACGTCGTACTTGTTGGCCTGGCGCCAGACCGTCTCGGTCTGCGGCTCGACGCCTGCGACCGAGTCGAACACGGCGACGGCACCGTCGAGCACCCGCAGCGAGCGCTCGACCTCGATGGTGAAGTCGACGTGGCCGGGCGTGTCGATGATGTTGACACGGTGGTCGCGCCAGAACGTCGTCGTCGCCGCCGAAGTGATCGTGATGCCGCGCTCTTGCTCTTGGGCCATGTGGTCCATGACGGCGGCGCCTTCGTGGACCTCACCGATCTTGTAGGTCTTGCCGGTGTAGTAGAGGATGCGCTCGGTCGTCGTCGTCTTCCCGGCATCGATGTGGGCCATGATGCCGATGTTGCGGTAGCGCTCCAGGGGGATGTCTCGCTTGGCCATTGCTCGTCTCGTCAGCTTCGTTTCGGGTTCACACGCTGCGCGTCGGCACCTCGACGGTGCCCGCGCCAAGCCCAAATTGGGCCTATTGCAGGCTAGCGGTGCCCTGCTCAGGCTCCACCGGGAGATCGGACGTCTCACCTGGTGTTTCGTCGGTCGGCACCGACCGTGCAGCGGCCTCTGCACGAGCCTCGTCGATCGCCCGTGAGGTGAGTCGCGGGGCGGCGTACACGAGCAGCAGGGCCAGGCCACCAGCGGCGACGAACCATGGCATCCGCAGCGCCGTCTCGCGGCTCGCAGCGCCATCGGTGACGGCGACGACGAGGCCACCGATGAGGGCGCCGATCGGGATCATCCCCCAGCCGAAGAAGCGGTAGACGCTGTTGACGCGCCCGAGCAGCCCGTCGGGGATGATCGTCTGGCGCAGGCTGACGGTGAGCACGTTCCACAACACGACGGTGAACGAGAACGCGGCGAACATCACGAACACGAGCAGCCAGGAGCTCGTCGCGCCGATGACAACCGACGTCACGACGCCGCAGACGATGCACACCCACAACGTCGCGCCGGCTCCGATCCGCGTGGTCACGGCCGATGCCGACCAACCGCCGAGGATCGCTCCGATCGCGCCACCGGCGCCGAGGATCGCGAACTCGGTCGTGTTGGTCGAGAGGACCTCTTGTGCGAACAGCACGAACACGGCACCCGAGACGTTGCCGAGCAGGTTGGCCAGCCCGAGCGTGATCGCGAGCGAGCGCAGGACCGGGTGCCGCCACAACCATTGGAACCCCTCGGCGAGCTCTTCGCGCCACGGCCGGCGCGCGGCTGCCTCGGTGACACGTGGGGTCGCCTTGATCGCGAAGATCAAGGCCGCAGAGATCGCGAACGTGCCGGCGTCGAGGACGAACGGCAGCGCGAACCCGACGACGAGCAACGCCGACGCCAGTGGCGGGCCCGCGAAGTTGTTGGCGGTCGCCTCGGCAGCCCACAACCTCCCGTTCGCCTTCTCCAGATCGGACGGCTCGACGATCGCCGGCATGATCGTCTGGGCGCTGTTGTCGTAGAGCACCTCGGCGACACCGAGGAACAGGGTGGCGATCAGCACGCAGATGTACAGCAACGGCTCGGTGCTCGTCACGTCGTCGAGCTCGTTGGGGCCGGGGAGACCACCGCCCTGCCACAGCACGGCACCGGCGACGGCGAGCGTGAGCACGGCTCGTGACGCGTTGGCGCCGATCATGATCCTGCGCCGGTCGTAACGGTCGGTGATCACCCCTGCCGGCAGCGTGAACACCAGCCACGGCAGCCGCTGCGCGACGGCGACGAGCGCGATGAGGATGGGGTTGCGTGTGACCGCCGACGCCAGCCACGGGTAGGCGAGCACCCCGACGCCGTCACCGAGGTTGGAGATGGTGCTGGCGGCGAACAGCTTGCGGTAGTTCGCACCAAGTGCCATCGCCGCCGAAGCTACATCTCAGTGCTCGGCACGCAGGAGGGAGATGACCTCGGCGTCGGTCGTCTGGTCGAAGCGGCGGTACGCGGCGCCGACGGCGGACAGGTCGTGGTCGCCACGCTCGTCGTCGATCACCATCACGTCGGCAAGCGATGCGAGCGAGCGCACCGTGCCGGAGGCGGCGACCGGTGCCGCCATCATCAGCACAGCAGGGCGCAGCGCGCGCACGACGCCGAGGGCCGCTCGTGCCGTCGCACCCGTCGCGATGCCGTCGTCGACCACCACCACGAGGCGGCCGTCGAGCACGGTCATCGGGTGCCCGCCGCGGTACGCCTCGGCGCGACGTTCGAGCTCACGCTGCTCGGCGCGGGCGACCTCGTCGAACGTCGCCGTCGCGATCCCGCACATCGACATGACGTCGTCGTTGACGACACGGACGCCACCCTCACCGATCGCGCCCATCGCCAGCTCTGGCTGCGCCGGCACACCGACCTTGCGCACGAGTACCACGTCGACCGTGACGTCTCGGGTACGACGCAGCACCTGCGCGGCAGCGGCGGCAACGACGACACCACCGCGCGGCAGGCCGAGGAGCACGACCGAGTCGTGCACGTGGTCGGCGTCGACGGCGTCGAGCGCATCGCTCGTCAGCGCGCCGAGCCGGCGCCCGGCATCCTTGCGGTCGGCGAAGATGGTCAGCGTCCGTGGATGTAGTCGCTGAGCGCCTGGTTCTCGTTCTCGAGCTGGCCAAGTCGGGTCTTCACGATGTCGCCGATCGACACGATGCCGACGAGCGCTCCGTCGCCGTCGACGACGGGGAGGTGGCGGATGCGCTGTTCAGTCATCTGCCCCATGAGGCGCTCGACGGGATCTGCGTCCGCGCACGTGTAAACCTTCGTCGACATCGCCGAGGCGACGGTCTTGCCCAGCGCGTTCGCACCGTGGGCGGCGAGCGCTCGCACGATGTCGCGCTCGGAGAGGATGCCGTCGATGTGCGTGCCGTCGTCGCTCACGACGAGCGCGCCGATGCCACGCTCGCGCAGCTCGTTCGCCGCCTCGGCGAGCGAGGCTTGCTGGCCGATCGTCGCGACCTCGTTGCCCTTGGCCGTCAGGATGGCGTGCACGTTCATCGAACCCCCCAGATGTCGGCGGACGCTCGTCAACATAGTGCGGTTCCGCCCGGGCCGGAGCGCCCCTACTGCGCAGTCAGCACACGTGGTACCGACGCCGTCACGGCGACGGTGTGCTCGGCGTGTGCGGCTCGCGTGCCGTCGCCAGTGCGCACCGTTCAACCGTCGTCGTCGACCACGTAATCGTCCTCGCCACCGGCGATGAGCATCGGCTCGAGCGCCAGCACGAGTCCGGCTTCGAGCCTCATCCCCTTGCCGGCAGGGATGCCGTGCACGACGACGTCGTTGATGCTGGCACAGATCGTGCCAGGGAACGGCGTTGCCGACCACCGCGGGTGGTAGTTCTCGAACAGTGGCTCGGCACCGCGAGCGCAGACGCCACGATCTGGCCCGCCTCGCGCATCGCATCGATCTCGGCGGTGGACTTCAGCACGACCATGAGCGCCGCTCCGTGACTCGCTGCTGCGCCGGCTTACCAGCGGTAGTGGGCGAACGCCTTGTTGGCGTCGGCCATGCGCTGCATGTCGTCGCGGCGCTTCATCGCTGCGCCGAGGCCGTTGGCGGCGTCCATCAGCTCGCCGGCGAGGCGCTGGGCCATCGTCTTTTCACGGCGGGCACGTGAGAACTCGACGAGCCAGCGGACGGCCAGCGTCTTCGCCCGCGGCGGGCGTACCTCGACGGGCACCTGGTACGTCGCGCCACCGACGCGACGGCTGCGCACCTCAAGCGGCGGGCGGACGTTCTCGACCGCACGCTTCAGCGTCTCGACGGGCTCTTCCGCGCCGCGCTCGGCGATCAGCGCCAATGCGTCGTACACGATCTTCTCGGCGACGCTGCGCTTGCCGTGCCACATCACCTTGTTGATCAGCTGCGTGACCAGGGTCGAGTGGTGGACGGGATCGGAGACGAGCTCGCGGGAGGGTGCTGGGCCTTTGCGGGACATCGTCAGCTCACTTCTCGCGCTTCGCGCCGTAGCGACTGCGAGCCTGCTTGCGGTTCTTCACCCCGGCGGCGTCGAGCGCCCCGCGGATGATCTTGTAGCGCACGCCGGGCAGGTCGCGAACGCGCCCGCCGCGCACGAGCACGATGGAGTGCTCTTGGAGGTTGTGCCCTTCACCAGGGATGTACGCCGTGACCTCGATGCCGCTCGACAGCCGGACTCGTGCCACCTTTCGCAGCGCCGAGTTCGGCTTCTTCGGCGTGTTGGTGTACACCCGCGTGCAGACGCCGCGGCGCTGGGGCGAGCCCTTGAGCGCAGGGGTCTTGCTCTTGGTGAACTTCGTCGACCGGCCACGCCGGACCAACTGTTGAATGGTGGGCACTCGTACTCTCCTTGCACCCTGCGACGGGTGCTGGCCCTGATTCGGGAACCCTGCAATGTTAGGGCGACGGTGCAGTTGCTCCAACCCTGACGTGACGGCGGCGTCACGCCGGCATCAGGTACAGCCGGAACAACTGGCTGTACGTGCCGCGCAACTCGTCGAGTCGCACCAGCGCCTCACGCTGGGCGTCGACGCCAGGGACGCCATCCATCTGCAACAGAAAGGCGGCAGTCCCACCGTAGAGGTTGCCAAGCAGGTCGTCGCGACCGGCGTCAACGAGGAAGGTGCGCAACCGCTTGGTCAACGCATCGACCTCGGATCGTCGCCCGGCAGGTAGCTGGTCGGAGCTGGCGAGCAACGTTGACC
>JACDGA010000135.1 GCA_013815505.1 Acidimicrobiia bacterium | reverse complement strand
TGTGCCGTTGCGCCAGACGTACCAGTCGCGCTTCGCCGAATCCTTGGACGCACGCGATTCACCGAACCACGGGTGCTCGTTCGAGGTGTGGTTCGGCACCCAGTCGATGATCATCCGCAACCCGTGGTCGTGGCAGGCGGCGAGCAACCGGTCGAAGTCGGCGAGCGAGCCGAACAGCGGGTCGACGTCGCAGTAGTCCGCCACGTCGTAGCCGAAGTCGGCCATCGGCGAGCGGAAGAACGGCGACAGCCAGATGGCGTCCACACCGAGCCACACGAGGTGGTCGAGGTGCGATTCGATGCCGGCGAGATCGCCGACACCGTCCCCGTCGCTGTCGCAGAAGCTGCGGGGATAGATCTGGTAGAAGACTGCACGACGCCACCACGGCAGCTCGGCGGTCGGATCAGGCATGAGAACATTGTGCGGTATCCGTCGCCGGCCGAGCGCCATCAGCTACAACTGGACCTCGTTGTCTGATCGACAGATGCCCCCGGCGCGAGGAGCGATGTGACCGACCAACTGCTAGAGGCGGTCGTCACCGCCACTACCCCCGTCGCGTCGGGTGTCGCAGCCGGGCTTCGCACCCGGATCGTGCTCGACACGTCCGTGCTCATCGCCGATCCGGGCTGCATCGACTCGTTCAGCGACGTCGACCTCGTCATCCCGCTGACGGTGATCGAGGAGCTCGACGGCCTGAAGCGGCGACCCGACGATGTCGGCCGGGCGGCACGTGCGGCGCTGCGCAGGCTGGAGGAGCTGCGCCTGAGCAACGGCGGCTCGCTGGCCGAGCCTGCCGTGTTCGGCACGTCGACGTTGCAGATCGAGATCAACGGCATCCAGCGACATCGGCTGCGTGAGCACGGCCTCGACGAGTCGATCGCCGACAACCGCATCATCGGTGCCGCCCTGGGTCAGGCCGAGCGCGGACCGACGACGATGCTGTCGAACGACGCCGGCCTGCGGATCAAGGCGGCGCACCTCGGGCTCGACGCCGCCGAGCACCTGCCGGCACGTCGCCGCGACGATGCGATCGCCGTCGGCTGGTCGACGCTCGACGCCGATCACGAGCGCATCGACGCCCTCTACCGCGGCGAGCACGTCGACGTCGCCGACGTGGCGAGCGCCGACAGTCTGCGCCGCAACGAGTTCGCCGTGCTTCGCGCCGGCAACCAGTCGGCACTCGTGCGCCGCGTCGAGGACCGCCTCACGCTGCTCCCGCACGCGGCACCGGAGGCATGGGGGCTGCGGGCGCGCAGCAAAGAGCAGCGCTTCGCGCTCGAGCTCTTGCTCGATCCTTCGATCGAGGTGGTCGCGCTCGACGGTCGTGCCGGCACCGGCAAGACGGTGCTCGCCATCGCCGCCGCACTCGAACAAGTCGTGGAACAGAGCCGCTACGAGCGCGTCGCCGTCTACCGCCCCCTGGTGCCGGTCGGCCGTGCCGATGTCGGCTACCTGCCCGGCGGGCTCGACGAGAAGCTCGACCCGTGGATGTCGGCGATCCACGACGCGATCGTCGCCCTCACCGACCTCGGCTCCGGCCGCGACGCCCGCCACCAGATCGACGAGCTCACGCAGCGAGGACAGCTCTCGCTCGAGTCGGTGACGTTCCTGCGTGGTCGCTCACTCCAGCGCCAGATGGTCATCATCGACGAGGCACAGAACCTCGAGCCCACGACGCTGCGCACGATTCTCACCCGCGTCGGCGAGGGCACCAAGGTCGTCTTCACGGGCGATACGAGCCAGATCGACGTTCCCTATCTCGGCGAGTCCAACAACGCGCTCGCCGTCCTCTCGAGCGCCTTCGCCGACCAGCCGTGCTTCGGCCATGTCACGCTCACGACGTGCGAGCGCAGCGACGTCGCCAGCCTCGCCGCCGAACTCCTCTGACGTCCAGGCTGCGCGTCAGATCGGACAGTGCGGCGGCGTGGCGTGTCGCGCCCGCCTGCTACAACCGGGGCCGTGGCAGGATCGGGGTTCGCGGTCATCGACGTTGAGACGAGCGGTCTCTCGACGCGACGTCACCGCGTGCTGCAGATCGGTGTCGTCAACGTCGGCCCCACCGGGTCGATCGACGACAGCTGGTCGTCGCTCGTCGCCCTCCCGTGGCGGTTCTCGCGTGTCGGGCCGCGTCGCGTGCACGGGATCACTCGCCGCGCGCTGCGCGGCGCACCCTCACTCGACGCCGCGATGGCCGAGGTCAGTGCGCGCACGAACGGCCGCATCCTCGTCGCCCACAACATCGGGTTCGACCTCGAGTTCCTCGAGCGGGCAGCACGCCGAAGCCACATCGATCTCGACGTGCGTGGGCTCCTGTGCACGCTCGTCCTGTCGAGACGACTCGACCCCGAACGTGCGCTCGGTCACCGCCTTGTCGATGTCGCCGCTCGCCACGGCGTCTCGCTCGACCGGCCCCACGACGCCCTCGCCGACGCCTACGCGACCGCCGAGGTGCTCCCCCACCTCCTCACCGCACACGGGATCGAGCTCGACGCCGGCGGCGCCGACCCTGAGGTCGAGCCGCTCGACGCACTCATGTGGGAGCGGCGTCCGCCTCGCCGTAGAGGGCTGCGAGGCGCGCTCGCGCGGCGTCGGCGACGCCGCGCCAGGACACTGGTTCGATGACCACGGCGTCGGCGCCGAGGCCCACCATCAGTCGCGTCAGCCAGCGCTCGTCGGTGACGGCGAGGCGCAGCAGTCGGAGCCGGTCGCCGTGCAACTCGACGCCTACCACCTCGTCCACCGGGTAGCGCTCGGCCACCCAGTACCCGCGCTCGCGAACAGCGAGCGTCGCCCGCGCGATCGCGCCGTCCGAGAACCACTCCGCGTCGCCAGCCGGTGCGTCGTGTGGATCGTCGAACTCGCCGAGCCGTTCGTACGACTCGATGCGGTCGAGCCGAAACGTACGCGTCTCACCAGAGCGGTGGTCGTCGCCGCGCAGGTACCAGTTCCCGCGATCGGCGAAGAGTCGACGCGGCGTCACCGCACGCGTCAACGGTTCGTCGTCGACGGCCGACCAGTACACCAGCTCGAGTCGTTCGACGCGACGGACCGCGTCGGCGAGGTCGTCGGCGCTGTCGGGACGGGCGAGATCGACCACCACCGAGCCTCCGTCCTCGTCGCCAAGCACGCTCGCCAGCTTCGCCAACCCGCGACCAAGCGGTCCCTGTGGGTCAGCACCGGGCAACGCCATCGCCGCACGGCCGGCGGCCAGCAGGGCGAAGCCCTCCGGTGCCGTCAAGCGCAGCGGCCGCATGAACAGCCGAGGCACTCCGACATGCACCATGCCCTCGTCGACGAACACATCGATCATCTCGTCGACGTACGGCGGCAAGCCGCACATCGACACCCACGCGATGTCGGCCTCCACCTCGTCGGACGAGAGGTCGAAGCGCGTCGCAACCTCCGACAGCGGCACCGACCCTCGTTCCGCGAGCCACGGCAGCATCACGAGCGCCCGTCGCACGCGCTGATCGGTGCGTGTGCGCGCCGTCGCGCCCGGCACCCGCGCCCGGGCCGCCGCTCGTGTGCCGAGTCGCTCGGCGGCGATCGCGACGAGCGCGTCCAGGTCCATCGCGGGTGGTTCGGTCAACCGCGCCAGCACGTGGGTCCGCACCGCTGCGGGTGCCAGCACGACCGCGGCGTCCATCAGACCGAGCACCCACGAACCGAACGCACCGACGTTGGCACATGGCACGGACACCTCGACCCATTCGTCGTCACGGCGTGTGATCACACGATCGTCACCGAGCTCGGCGAGCGCTGCGGCGCCTGCGCGCGACGCACCGTCGATCGCCACGACCGCCTCGGGTGGCGGACCGTCGGCACCGAACAGCTTCGGATCGGCCGGCAACAGGCCGCCGATGTCCACGTCTGGGCGGTCGAACGTCCCGTCCTCGCGTTGCACGTTGCCGTCGATCCGGTCGACTCGGAACGTCCGTCGCTCCCCCCGGTCGTGATCGTGACCGATCACGTACCAGTACCCGTCGCGTAGCGCGACGCCCCACGGATCGACGACTCGTCGAGCGTCGCGATACGTAAAGCTCACGGGCGAGCGCGTGGCGACGGCCTCGCGCAGCACGGGCAGGGCGTCGAGCGTCGGGATGTTGGCCGTGACCGCGGCGTCGTCGCGAGGACCACCTGCGCCGAGCTTGAGCAGCGCTTCCGTCCCGAGCGGCGTGCCTGACCGGACGGCGGCGACGGCGAGCTGCAGCGCACGCCGCTCGTCGGGGGCGAGGTCGAGATCGGCCAGCTCGTAGCGCTCGCGGTCGATCCGGTACCCCGTGCGGCCGGCGTCGGCGCCACCCATCACCTCCGTCTCGATCGGCACACCGAGGTCACGCAACATCGACTTGTCACGCTCGAACGCCTGGCGCTTCGCCGACGAACCCGTCGGGTACTGGCCCTCCAGCCGGTGCCCGATCTCGTCGAACGAGAGCGGCATCGGCGTCGAGAGCAGCAGTGCGAGCAGGTTCGTGAGTCGCTCCGCGCGATCGAACGCCATCGGCTACGCGGGTGTGCCGATCGCGGCCTCGATGGCCGCCACCACCTCATCGGCGGTGGCGCCGGGCGTCAGCACACCGGCGACGCCCGCACGCTTGAGCTCGTCCATGTCGTGCGCCGGGACGATGCCCCCGACGACCACGGGGGCGTTGCTGCCCGCCGTGCGCATCGCAGCGACGACCGCAGGCGCCAGCGTGAGGTGGGCACCCGACAGGAGCGAGAGCCCGACGACATCGACGTCCTCGTCGACCGCCGCCGCGGCAACGGTCTCGGGCGACTGGAACAGGCCGGTGTAGATGACCTCGTAGCCGGCATCGCGCAGGATGCGGGCGACGACCTTGACACCACGGTCATGGCCGTCGAGGCCGACCTTGGCGACGAGCACCCTGCCCCTGGCCTTGTCCGTCGAGCGGTCCGTCATGAGCTCCTCAGTTCGCCACTGCCCCTCGCCGTGGCGAATCGCAGGCTATCCGTCAGGTCAGGTCGGCACCGAGGACGGGATCGCCTGCGTCGTCGAACACCTCGACGCGGCGGAGACGCTCGCGCATGAGCGGCGACGTGCAGCGGCACACCATCTCGGTGTCGCCGACACCGGTGAACCCGCCTGCCTCGACCTGCTGTCCGTCGGCGTCGGTGAACACCACCCGGTGGGCTGCGCCCTGGCGGTACCCGGACCCGGTGAGCACGAGCTCGCTGCCCCATGTGTGGTTGATCAGCTCGGCCTTCGACGAGTCCGCGGCGCCGCCGGGGCGCAGCGACATCGGTTCGGTTGGCGGTCCGGCGACCGGATCGTCGTCGCTCGCCTCCCAGAGTGCGGCGCCACCGGCGAGTCCGGCGGCAGCGGCAGCGATGCCGGTCAGAAACTGGCGTCGTGGACGCGAGATCGGGCGAGGATCGACGACACGGTCGGCGCCGCGGTCGGCAAGCGGCACGGCGCCGAG
>JACDGA010000134.1 GCA_013815505.1 Acidimicrobiia bacterium | reverse complement strand
GGGCAACTCGACGTGCTCGGCGGGCCGCCGCTCAGCGGCGAGGTGACCGACGTACCTGCCACCGTGGCGAGACTCGCTGTCCCTGAGACCGTGCGTATCGTTGGTGAGGTCGCTGACCCGGCGAAGTACCTGTGCGACGCGGATGTGGCCGTCATCCCTTCCGACGAGCCGGAACCGTTCGGCCTCGTCGCCATCGAGGCCTTCGCGCGTGGTCGGCCGGTCGTCGCTTCGGCGGCCGGCGGTTTGCTCGACATCGTCACCGACGGCTACGACGGGTGGACCTTCGAGCCGGGTGATGTGGCTGCGCTGGCGACGATCCTGCGCTCGCTCACAGGGCAGGCCGTGGTGACCGCGGGCGATCGTGCCCGGCGCACCTTCGAGCAGCGATACACCATCGAGCGATATAGACGCGAATGGCTCGACGCAGTCGGGCTCGATCGTTGAGCGGGCGGTATCGAGATCTCGATCGCGATGTGCGTTTCCACACCAGCAGGCGACGCGTCAGTGCTCCGTGGGCCGGCGCACAAACCGGCGCAACCACTCGGGGTGAGGTCCGGGCACGAGCTGCGCCACCTCGCACATGTCGTCCGCGAATCGATCGGTGAGTTCGTGCATGTCAATCGCTGGGACGGCCTCGGTGCGTACCGCCAGCGATCGCGCGCGTTCCCGGACACTGAAGGGGATCACTCGTTTGAGTGCAGATCGGGCCAGTTCGGTTCTCGTCGCCCAGGCGATCATCGACTGCACCACGTCCGATTTCGCTGTCCCGGAGACGTTCACGCGCGGCACCGTCCGTGTGCGGCCATGAAAAGCCGGGAGTCCGATGAACGCAACGACCTCGTCGAGAACGCGCTGGAAGTTCGAGGTCAGTTCATCGTAGAACCACACCTTGACCTGCGAACGACCGAGTCCGTCCACAATCGTCCGTAGGTCGTCGGCATAGAGACTCATTGCTGAGTAGTGCCACATGTGGTGCCACCCATCGGCCCTCCGCTTGGCCTCGAGATCGAGCGCCCGGCGGAAGTCGACCTCAGTCTCAACGCCCCGGAGGCGGAGGTAGGTGAAGCTGGAAAAGGCGCGTTCCACCGGTTCGCGCAGGATGATGACGACGCGCATCGACGGATTGACGCGGAGGATCTCGGGCACTGCCTTGTCAGCATGGTAGAGGGTCGTCACGGAGCCATCGCCGCGAGCTGACGCAGTCCCTGCATCGTCGAAGAGGGCCAGATACCGCTCTCGGTCGCTTACGACGACTCGATTGAACCAGCGGTCGTCACCAGGCCCGGTACACGCGACATCGAGCCCGTGGAAGGCGAAGTAGTGCGGTTCCTTCGGCTGAGTGACAAACACGTCGGGGTGTAGTCGAAGGCCCTCGACGAGCGCCGTCGTGCCCGCTCGAGCCGCACCTGCGACGAGAAAGGTGGGGACGGTCATGACCGCGCCGTTCGCGTGTAGGACCGCATCTCTCGATACCAACGCGGGAGTGCGAGGCTGAGCAGCGCGAGGTTTACGGCAGCGAGCACGGAGTAAACGATGGTGAACGGCGTTTGCGCTGCGAGCAGCACGAACGACCAGCAGAGTACTCCGTAGTCGGCGGGAAGCACTGCGAGCGAGTACCAGACGGGCGAGGAGTCCGACGACGCACGCGAGGGCATCGCCGATCCATCCGGCCGTGCTCGTCGAAGCTGCTCGCTGAGCATGATCGCGAAGTAGAAGACGTTCTGCTTGAACGCAAAGGCGAGTGGAACAAGCAGGAGCCGCTCGTCCGACACCTCGTAGAAGCGAAACCAACAGATCAGCACGGCCAAGTGGATCGAGGCGCACTTGATGCAATCGACCACGTGGTCCAGCCACTCGCCTGCGGGCGTTCCGCCATGCTGGAGTCGAGCGAGCTGACCGTCCGCGGAATCAAGGACGTGACCGCTCGCAAGTAGTGCCGTGATGACGGCACCGGACCACCACGACGGCCGAAGCGCAGCGATCGCGCCAACGCCTGCGAACGTGAAGCCCGCGCTGAGCGCCGTGATGTTGCTCGGTGTCAGCGCTCGGAGCGATGCCACAGCAGCGACGTGACGCCCCAGCGGGCGGTTCACAAACCGCGTGTAGGCAGGTGCACCGCGATTGCTCTTCTGGGCGCGTGCGAGCGAGGCGACAATCGCCCCATGGCGCGTGCCGGTACCGCCCGCGCGCTCCTCACTCATCGCCTCACGATCTCCAAGTACGATGGCGTAGAGCGGCGCCGACGTCGCTGCTGCATGAGGCGGCGACACAGGTCCTCGTATTCATCTGCGACTGCGTCCCACCGGTACCGGTCTCGCGCACGAGCGCGAGCGCGCCTCCCGCGCTCACGACTGTCCGATGGTCGCACTTCAATGTCGTCGATCACTGCAGCGAGCTCTCCCACCGTCGACCAGTAGCGGCCATCATCGCCGAGCACCTCCCGGTTGAACGTGACGTCGTACGCAGCGACAGAGCAACCGGCGCCCATTGCACGGAGCAAGGACGGATTGGTGCCACCGACCGAGTGACCGTGGATGTAGCTCCGGCAGGTGGCGTACAGCTCGTCGAGCAGCCGCTGATCCCACACGGCACCGATCAATCGGATTCGAGGATCGCCTTCCGCCGATTGGCTGATCTGGCGTGTATACGCATCGGAGTAGGGCGCGGCACCGACGACGACGAGAGGACAGCCAGCCGTGCTCGCCCGATACCCGTCGACAGCGAGATGAACGTGGTTCTCTGGCTCGAATCGAGCCACGACCAGATGAAATCGCTCGCGCTCGAGGCCGAGCTCGCCGATCCTGCTGACCTCCGGTCGATCGATAATCGGCGCTCCGTACGTGATGACGTCGCCATCGACCCCGAACTCGTCCAGGTAGTAATCAGCGATGGCCTGGGCGTCGCAGATCAACGCGTCGGACCAACGCGCCGCAAGACCCTCCGCAATCCGATAATAGCGCCTGCCGAACCTGCCCCACTTCGACCGTTTCCATTCGAGACCATCGACGTGTGTGGCCACGCCTCGCCCTCGCGCTCTCAGCACGGGTATGAACGGCGAGTTCGCTGCATTGAACAAGACGGTCGCGTCGAATCGCTCGAGCCGTAGGGCGTGCAGTGCGCTCATGGCGGTGTGTGTCAATGTCTCGACCGACTTGCGTCGAACCGCCGGGAGATGGACCAGCTGCATCCCTCTGTGCCGAGGCATCTGCGCTGTGACGTCTCGGCGGCAGTACACGACGATGTCATGACCTCGAGCTGACAGCCGGGCGCCGATCTCTTCGACGGCGGTTTCGAAACCTCCATAGCGGGCCGGGACCCCGCGTGTGCCCACCATGGCGATTCTCAAGGTTGTCGACACTACAGCACCACTGGCGAAGTCATTCGTTCGCGTGCCCAGCAGCTGGGGCGAGCACCATGATGCGAATGGTCATCCCACCTGCGATGGAGCCGATTGCGAGAATCAGCGGGACCCACATGACCGCGAGACCCAACGCCAATGCGATGACCACGGCAATCAGGGTGACCACACTGTCGGCGACTCGGATCGACAGGACACGCCTTTGGTTCCCTCGCACGCTCGCCAGCTGGCCGAACGGAGTCACGGCGGCGATCGAGGCGACGAACAGCGACCAGCTTGCGACTGCCACGATCGACAGGTCGTAGTCGCCACCGGACAGAACGGGGCCGAGAATCGGGAGTGCGGCAACGGCGGCGATGCCGACCGCGGCGGTGATCGCAACGAGCGTTGCCACCGTCCTGTCGGCGCGGTGCAGCACCCCACCAAGAGGCGCGCTCTTGGTACGCGCGTACGAGGCGAAGAGATACGAGTTGATGCCGCCGACGACGAGCATCGCCGGTGCGGTGTACACGCGTGCCGCCTCGAGCGCGCCGACAGCAGCCACCGAACTGGTCAAGAGGCAAAGGATCCGGACTCCCGCCAGCAATGTGGGGCGAACAACCTGCTGAAGGGCACGCCACGTGCCAAAACGAGCAACGGATCGGAGGTCGGCTCCCTTGAACGAGGCCAAGACGCGTTCCTCCACCGGAAGCAGGCCAGCGGCCACGGCAAGTGCGCACATTTGGCCGGCAAAGAGCGCAAGCATCAGGTGGGTCAGGGTCACCCGGTCGGCAGCAGCCGCCATCAACACAAGCACAGCAACAGACGCGACGAGACCGACAACATCGACGATCACCACACGCCAGAAGCTGAAGACCGCCATGAGATTGCGGCGCAATGCGTCCTCGACCGTGAACGCCGCTGTCGCAACGGCGTACGACGCCGCCGTCGCCGCGCTGACAAAGCCGATCGACCACGTGACCGCACCAAGCGTCAGGCTCGTCGCAGCTGCGATGAAGATCAGCGAGATCTGAAGGCCCGCGCGTATCGATCTGTCTTGCCGGTCGAGAACCGTGAGTGAGTCGCCGACAAATCCGCCACTGACCGCCGTTGTAAGGACCAAGAAGGCGTAGAGAGCGCCGTAGCGGCCGAGGCCATCGAGACCAAGGAGGCGAGCTGCAGCAAACTGCAGGACGAAACTGCTCAGTGCGTAGGTCGCCTGAGCGGCGACAGCACCCGCTGACGAGCGACCGAGCGCGGCGGTGTGGACCGCCGGCTCCGGTGTATCTGGCGCACGACGCACGTGCGCCAGCATCACACTTGGACCACCGTCAGGTTGTCGACCGATCCGGTGAGGGGTGCGTTGGTCGCCGAGCCCGAGAGATAGATCCGGAGACCGACGGCGCCGGGATTCTGGAGGGCCGCCGTGGTGTCGGTGGCGGTCGTCATCCAGGTCGGCGGTTCCGCTGAGCCGACCTTCCACACCTTGGCGGCCAGCGTCGTCGTCCCCGAGCCGTTGACCTGCAGCCGCATGCGCAGCACGTCACCGACCTGATAGACGAGACCCGGCACGTTGTACGTGGACAAGGCGGTCTCGGTGCCGCTGACCACCCTCGTCAGCTGAATGCTGGTCGACGTCGCCGTGTTGCTCAGCTTCAGCCGGTAGTCCGAGGTGCCGATGCGACGCACGATCAGCGACGTGTACGTGCCGCCGCCGGTAGGCACCTTGTCGAGGGCGACGTCCATCGTCGCCACCACGTCACGCTGTGACACCGAGTTGAGGAACGCCGACGGGCCGGCGCCTGCGGAAGCCATGCTCACGCGACCGGCGCCGTTGGAGACCGAGAAGGTGCTGGCCGCCGCGGTCCACGGACCACCGACGTCGGCGTTGCCCCAACCCGATGCGACAGTGCGACCGAACTCGTCGACCACGAAGTCCACCCCGGCAGGGGGCGCCGTCACGGTCACCTGCTTGGTGATCGAGTTCGTCGCCCCCTTGTCATCTGTGACCGTCAACTTGACAGCATAAGTACCAGCGGCCGCATACGTACGCGACGCCGTCGCACCCGTCGCCGACCCACCATCACCGAAGTTCCACGCATACGACACGATCGACCCATCCGGATCCGAAGAACCCGAACCGTCCACGT
>JACDGA010000019.1 GCA_013815505.1 Acidimicrobiia bacterium | reverse complement strand
TCGGTTGACCGTCGGAGTCGACGATGTCGACGTGGTGGAGGAGGTGGTCGAGCGCACGCGACTTGCGGATCTGGTTGACGAGGTCGGGCATCGCGCCTTGCGTCTCGTAGGCGCGGCGCACCTTCGCCGGCTTCTCGCCGAAGCGCATCCCCATCTGGGTGAACTCGGCGTCGAGGTCGTCCTCGCTGACCTCGAAGCCCTCCGCCGCAGCGACGGCACGGAGCGCGAGGTCGAGCTTCACGGCCTGCACCGACTGCTCGCGCAGCGTGTTCATGAAGTCGTCGGGATCCTGGCCGGTGGCGCTGAGGAACTGCCCCAGCTCGATCCCGCGAGCCTGGAACTGCTCCATCGTGTTGCGCACACGGGCCTGGAGGTCGCTCTGCACCATCGCCTCCGGCGGCTCGATCTCGACGAGCTCGCCGAGCGCCTCGGTTGCTGCGGCGACGAACTGGTTCCGTGCGACATCGAGCTTCTGCGCCGTCAGCTGCTCGGCAAGCGCGGTGCGCCACTCCTCGACGGTGTCGTGTTCGCCGAGGTTCTCGCTGACCCACTCGTCGTCGAGATCGGGCAGCACAAGCTCTTGCACGGCACTCACCGACACGGTGAAATCGGCAGGATCCTCCGTGCCCTTGGGCGTGGTGGTGAACGTCGCCTCGTCGCCCGCGTTCGACCCGCTGAGCTGCTCGTCGAAGTCGTCGGCGATCCAGCCCTGGCCGAGCTCGTACGACCAGTCGTCGACGGTGAGCCCGGCGACGGGTTCGCCGTCGCGGGTCGCGGCGATGTCGAGGGTGACGTGGTCGCCGTCCTGGGCGGCACGATCGACGGGCTGCAGCGAGCCGTGGCGTCGGCGCTCGGCCTCGACGGCCTCGTCGATGTCGCCGTCGTCGGCAACCGGAGACGGCAGCTCGATCCGCAACCCGCCGTAGCCGGGCACGGTGATCTCCGGACGGATCTCCACGGTCGCGTCGAACTCGACTGGACCCGACTCGGTGCCGTCAGTGATCTCGATCTCGGGTGACGAGATGAGATCGACCTGGTGCTCGGCGAGCGCCTTCGCGAGGTAGGTGGGGATGGATTCGCGCAGGGCCTGCTCGCGTGCCGGCGCAACGCCGAAGCGGGCTTCGAGCACTCGACGTGGCGCCTTACCCGCACGGAATCCCGGCAGGTTGACCTCTCGTGCGAGTGCCTTGAACGCGCGGTCGATGTCCTTGTCGAACTCGGACTCCTCGACCTCGACGTAGACCTTGACCTTGTTCCCTTCGAGGGTCTCGACCGAACTTTTCACAGGGCGGTCAGGCTACCGGGGGCGACCGACTGCCGATCGGCCGTGCCATCGCTGGGACGCGGTGACTGGCGTGCGGTCGCATCGGCGTGCGCCCAGTCGAGGAAGCGTCCGACGGCGGCGATCACGGCGGTGCTGCGGATCGAGTGGAACACGTCGTACGCGTGTTGGGTGCCGGGCAGCTCGGCGTAGAGCACGCGCTGCCGCGAGGTCGCACGGAGCCGCGCGACGAAGCGGCGAGCCTCGGCGACCGGCACGAGCGTGTCGTTCGAGCCGTGGAGGATGAAGAACGGTGGCGCGTCGGCGTCGACGAGGCACAGCGGTGACGCGGCCTCGAAGGCATCGGTGTCCGAGACGGGGCGCTTCAGCACCGCCCGTGAGAGGAAGTGGGTGCGCACCCGTGCCCGCTTGTCGCCGGCGGTGTTGGCGAGGTCGTACACGCCGTAGTGCGGCACACACGCCTGCACGGTGGTGTCGGCCTGCTCGAACCCCGGTTGGTAGGCGGGATCGTTCGCCGTCAGCGCGACCATGGCCGCGAGGTGGCCACCGGCCGATCCGCCCGTGACGGCAACGAAGCCGGGGTCGCCGCCGAAGTCGTCGATGTGCTCCCGCACCCACGCCAGCGCCCGCTTCACGTCGACGAGCTGATCCGGCCACGTCGCTCGTGGACTCAGTCGGTAGTTCGGTGCGACGCACACCCACCCGGCCGCGGCGCGCTCGAACATCGTCGGGAGCCCCTGCTGGTCCTTGCGCCCCGCGACCCACGCGCCGCCGTGGATCTGAACGAGCACCGGACGCCGGTCGCCGGGCGTGACGTCGGCGGCGGCGTACACGTCGAGGCGGTTGCGGAACCCAGCGGGCCCGTACGAGACGCCGGCGGTGCGTCGGACGCCGACGCGACGGAGGCGGAACGGTCGGGCGATCTGGCGCCACGGCCGAGGCACCACGGCAGCAGCCGCGTGGGTGGCATCGGGGGCATCGATCGCGTCGGTCAGTTCCTTCAGCACGTCGTCGACAACGGCACGAGCGCCGAGCGCACGCCTCGTCGTCATGGCCAGCCCGGCGATCGCGCCAGCGCTCAGCACCAGTCCCGCTCGCCCGGCGCGGGTGCGAGTCCGACCGCGAGCGATCTGCCACGCCGAGTCGGCCGCATGGGCAGCGATGAGTTGCGGTGCGAGCTCGGACGTGAGCCAGCCGGAGAAGAAGGCAGGCAGGGCTGCCACGCTCGCCGACAGCGGGCGCAGCGCGTTCGCCGCCGCGCCCGCGCCGATGGCGCTGCGCGCCAGGTACCCGACCCTCATCGCGCCCGAACGCTACCGACGGCGACCTGCCGGCGCTGGCGGACTGGTCGGTGCGGCCTGCGTGCGCCAGACTGAGGCGCGATGGAGTACTGGAAGCCGCATTCGCTGGCGACGCCGCACGCCGACCAGCTCGACCTGCGCATCGGCGACCGCGTGCGCACCACGGCCGACGTGCACGGTGCGCCCGTCGGGAGCGAGGGTCGCATCCTGCTCGCCAATGGCTTCCAGTGGCAGCGCTACCGCGTGCTGTTCGACAACGGCGAGGAGATCGGCGATCTCGACCACCGCACGATCGAACCCGTCGGTCGCGCGGCGAAGCGTCTGGCCAAGGCGGCCAAGCGCGCAGCGAGACGCTGACCGACGTCAGGCGCGACGTAGTCGGACGGGCGAGTTCGGCTCGAAGCGCATCGCCTCGATCTCCATGCGCACCTTCGCCCATGCCTCCTCGATCGTCGGCGCCGCGGCGCTCGCGATCTCGCAATCGGCCTCGAACCGTTCCGCCTCGGCGGTCCACGTCGCGACGACCTCCAGCAGGCTGCCGTCTTTGCTGCGAAGGTGGTTCTCCCTGTAGTCGAGCGTCGTGCGCCAGCCGTCGCGCTCGAGGGCGCGGCGGTCTGCCGGTTGCAGCAGCACCCCGTGGCGGCGGGCCCGGGGCGCGGAGAGTCGCACGCTCATCGACATCGGTAACGATTGTGGACCACAACGGCTGTGGATCGTCAGTGCCGATTGGTTGTGAATTGCCTGGGGACGACGCCCCACAGGCTGTGGGAAACTCGCAACCGGTAACCTTCGAGCACCTCGCGGGTGTAGCTCAACGGCTAGAGCCCCAGCCTTCCAAGCTGGCGGTGCGGGTTCGATTCCCGTCACCCGCTCCATGAACGTGCAGCTTAGAGGCCATAATAGCGGCGGGACCTAGGCGGCAAAGGTCTCACGTGCCACTATTCTCATTCCGATGAGTCTCAGCAGGGCGACTGTGGGTGGGAGCGTTCGCCGGCGAGACTGACCGGTGTGGGCGGTGACGTCGACGGTTTGCGACGCGGGGCGTCGGCGCGGGCGGAGCACCACAAGGTTTACCGATGACGGAGCCGAGGACGGCTCCCGTTCGGGTTGCAGTCGGCGGCCGACCGCGCGGTCCCCTCGGCTCGGTCGCGCCCTGGAGGGGTGCCTGCGTCCAGAGCTGGCGCCGATGAGACATGGCGACCGAGGCACGCTAAGTTCTTCCAGAACGAGAAACAGTGGGTGTGTCGCCGCGCGCGACGTACCCAGAGGTGTCCAGACCCCGCTCCTCCAGCATTCGACACGAACGAGCACCGGCGCGAGCAGGGGGATGCGTGGAAGCCACCGAGCAACGGAGCGAGTCGACCGCGACGATCGACTCGCAATCGGACGCAGAGGCGGCCTCGACGGCCTGTCTCGGGGGGGACAAGGCGCTCGTGGAGGCCCTTCGCAGCGGCTGCGAGGCCTCCTTCGCTGTCCTCATCGACCGGCACCAGGCATCCATGCTCCGGGTGGCCGAGTTCTATGTCGCCGACCGCGCTGCCGCCGAGGACGTGGTGCAAGAGACTTGGATGGCCGTGATCCGGGGCATCGATCGCTTCGACGGTCGATCGTCGATCAAGACCTGGATGTTCCGCATTCTCACGAACCGCGCCAAGACGATGGGCCAGCGCGCGGCCAGGGTTGTGCCGGTCTCAGCGATCCTCGGCGGCGCCGCCGCCGAGGATTGTGCGGTCGACCCGGCCCGCTTCTTCGATGCGCGCCACCCGCAGTGGCCAGGGCACTGGTGCAACCCACCCACGGCGTGGGCCCTGGGTCCGGATGACCAGGTGGCGACCAACGAGGCGATCGAGGTCGTCCTGCTCGCCATCACCGGGCTTCCCGCCATGCAGCGGACAGTCATCACGCTGCGCGACGTCGAGTGCTGGACCTCGCGGGAGGTCTGTATCGCCCTGGCGCTCACGGAGACGAATCAGCGCGTGCTCCTGCACCGGGCCCGCTCGAGGGTCCGGCGACGGCTCGAGCAGCACGAGGACGAGGCTGCCGACCGGCTCGAGGCGTGATGATCGCTGAAGACCTCGCATGCCAGGAGTTGGTCGAGCTCGTCACCGACTATCTGGAGGGGGCGCTGGCACCCTGTCGGCGCGCCCGCTTCGAGCAACACCTAGCGGCGTGCCCGTTCTGCGTGACCTACGTCGAGCAGATCCGCCAGATCATCACGACGGCGAGCGCGGTTGCACCGCAACGCCTCTCGCCGGCGGCACAGCAGCGGCTGCTCCGGGCGTTTCGCGGCTGGCACAGCCTCGAACCTCCGCCCCCTCATGAGTCGGGCTGACGGGCGGTCGTCCGCATGTCGAGCGGGCGCGCCGGAGCGCCCCGTCGCTGGGCGGTCATTGGCATCAGGATCGCCTGCGAGCAGTCAGCTGCCGGCGCTGCTGGTCCGGTCGAGCGCTGCGTAGGCGATGCTCGTTGCCGTGGCGTACACGAGGTGGTGCAAGGCGTCGATCGCCAGCTCGGTCCGTCCCCACTCCTTGAGGGGAGGCGCCACCTCGAGGGCGGGGAGCATGACGAGCTCGCTGCCCCAGACCGCGCCGTAGTGGGCGACGGCCCCCATCGGTCCCCGGAGGCCGAGCCCGGCGAGCACGCCACGGAAGCCGCCCCACGACGTGCCGTAGGCCCAGTGCACGACGTTGGAGAACCGGGCCTTGCCCTCCGCGTCCCTGGGTTGGATGCCGAGCACCTTGCCGGCGGCGTCGGCCGGAGCGGTGCTGCCCTCTCGCTTGCGCAGCTTGGCTTCGATCGTGCTCGACACGGTCATCGCCGCCGTGCCGACCACCCCCGCGATCAGGCCCTTGCCCAGTGCCCCTGCGACGTCTCCTGGCTTCATGTGTTGTCCTGCTCTCTTCTCGTCGATCGGGTCACGCCGCCCGCCGGTAGCGCTCGGCGTCGGCTCGCTTCAGCTCCAGCCCCATGCCCGCCCTCGTCAGGTCGGGCGTGAGCATGCCCTCGCTCGGGTCGAGCACGCCGTCGAAGAGGAGGCGATCGACCCTGGCGTGGTCGTGGAAGTACTCGAGATGAACGACGTTGGGGACGGCGCAGGCCGGGTGGGCGTGCAGCGATGGTGCGCAGTGGGCGGACACGCCGAGGTCGTGGGCGGCGGCGACTGCTGCGACCCGCAGCCACTCGGTGATCCCGGCACAGCGCGACACATCGGCCTGGAGGACGTCGACGGCACCCGAGCCCGCCATGTGCGCGAAGTAGGGCAGGTCGTAGCCGTACTCGCCGGCGGCGATGTCGATGTCGATGAGTTCGCGCACGGTTCGCAGGCCGACCAGATCGTCGGACGACACCGGTTCCTCGAACCACGACACGTCCTGATCGGCGAAGGCGCGGGCGAGGCGTACGGCCTGCTTCGCCGAGTACGCGCCGTTGGCATCGATCATGAGCGTCGCCGCCGGTCCGATGGCGTTCCGGGCCGCACGCACCCGCTCGGCGTCGGCAGCCGGGTCGCGGCCCACCTTCATCTTGACGCTCCGGATCCGGTCGTCGTTGACCCACCCGGCGAGCTGGTCGACGAGCTGTCGAGTCGAGTACGAGGTGAAGCCGCCGCTGCCGTAGATCGGTGTCGCGGGTCGGACCATGCCCAGGAGCCGGGCCAGTGGCAGGTCGAGCAGGCGGGCCTTGAGGTCCCACAGCGCGATGTCCACCGCGGCGATCGCCATCGACGCGATGCCGGGCCGGCCCTGGTTGCGGATGGCCGTGACCATGGCGGTCCAGGCACCGGGGACGTCCATGGCGTCCGTGCCGACCACCGTGTCGCGCAGCACGTCGCGGATCAGCGGCGCGCAGGCCGCACTGGCGTACGTGAAGCCGAGGCCGCGGACGCCACCAGCAGTCGGCTCGACCACCACCACGGTGGTCTCGTGCCAGACGAGGGTGCCATCCGACTCGGGTTGCTCGGTGGGCACGGTGAACGCGGCGACGTCGAGGCTCTCGACCCTCATCCCTTGAGCTGTCGGATCTTGTCGCGGAACAGCGTCGACGTGATCGCCGCCCGCCGGGGTTGGCCCTTGAGGAACGACTGGGCGAAGCCCTTGGCCTGCGTGTAGGTGATCTTCGCCGGCAGGGGCGGCTCGTCGGGGTTCACCACGACGTCGAGCAACGCCGGCCCCGGGTGCGCGAGCACGGTCGCAACGGCGCCTTCCACGTCGGCCGCCTTCTCCACCCGGATGCCGAGCCCGCCACAGGACTCGGCCCACGGGGCGTAGTTCGCCTGCCGCTCCCAACGGACGCCGTACTCGGGGAAGCCGAGCGCCATCTGCTCCCAGAGGATCTGACCGAGGACGCCGTTGTTGCACACGATGACCTTGATCGGCAGGCCATGGCGCGCCGCCGTGAGGAACTCGGCCATCAACATGGCGAACCCGCCGTCACCGACGAACGCGATGCACTGCCGGCCGGGATACGCCCATTGGGCGGCGATCGTGTACGGCAGGCCGGGGGCCATCGATGCGAGGTTGCCGGACAGGTAGAACTGCCGATCCCCGCGGATGTCGAAGTGGCGGGCGGCCCAGGTGGCGATGGTGCCCGAGTCGGCGGCGAGGATGGCGTCGTCGCTGGCCAGCCTGTCGATGACCCGCATCAAGTACTGCGGTTGGATCGGGTCCCGAGTCGAGTCCTCGAGGGCGGTCATGTCGTGGCGCCAGCTGCGCATCCCGTCCTGCGCCCGCTCCACGAACGAGCGGTCGCCCTTCGCCTGGAGCAGGGGCAGGAGCGCCTGCAACGTCTCCTTGGTGTCGCCCACGAGGGGCACGTCGGTGGGCATGCGGTTCCCGGCGCGCACCGGGTCGGTGTCGATCTGGACGCACGGCGTCCCGGGCGCGGGCAGGAAGGAGGTGTACGGGAAGCTGGTGCCGACCATGAAGATGGCGTCGCAGTCCTCCATCGCGTCCTCCGACGGGCGGGTGCCGAGGAGGCCGATGCCGCCTGTCGTCAGCGGGTGGTCGTCGGGCACG
Organism: Acidimicrobiia bacterium; assembly: GCA_013815505.1. Taxonomy (GTDB): domain Bacteria; phylum Actinomycetota; class Acidimicrobiia; order Acidimicrobiales; family Ilumatobacteraceae; genus JACDHN01. Next base: position 6,343 of record JACDGA010000019.1, on the reverse strand, counting down.
ACCGCCTTGCCGGAGAGCGTCTTGACGATCGGGCTGGCGAGCTGCTCAGCCACGGCAAGGACCTCGTCGCGGGCGTGCAACGCCCCGGCGCCGACGAGGAGCACGATCTTGCTCGCTCCGTTCAGCACGGTCGCCGCCCGCTGGAGGTCGACGGCGCGGGGAACCCCGGGGGCGGCGATGAAGATGGGCGCGGTGGCCGGCGTGCGCCCGGCGCCGAGCCCTCCCTCCCATGGATCGGCGTCCTCGGGGGCCTCCTGGATGTCGACCGGGAACGTGAGGTGCGACACGCTCCGGTTCGCCAACGCGCTGCGCACGGCGAAGTCCACCAGCGTCGGGATCTGCACCGGCACGTGGATCATGGCGTTGTAGTCGGCGACGTCGTCGAACAGCTTCTCGAGGTGCACCTCCTGCTGGAACCCCGTGCCCAGGAGCTTGGTGCCCTGCATACCGGTGAGGGCGAGGACCGGGGCGTGGTCGAGCTTGGCGTCGTAGAGGCCGTTCAGCAGGTGGAGCCCGCCCGGTCCCGACGTCGCGATGCACACCCCCAGCCTCCCGGTGCTCTTGGCGTAGCCGCAGGCCATGAAGGCCGCCGCCTCCTCGTGATGGACGAGCACGAAGCGGATGCGGTCCTGATGGCGCCGGAACCCCTCCGTGAGGCCGTTGATGCCGTCACCGGGAAGGCCGAAGACCGTGTCGACACCCCACTCGATGAGGCGTTCGACGAGCAGCTCGGACGCGATCTTCTTCATGTGGCCTTCTCCGTGGGGAGGTCGGTTGTTTCGGGCTGCCCGTCGCGCAGCGCCATCGCCGCCACCTCGGCGATGTGGAGCGCTCGACGGCCGGTGCCCTGGAGGATCTGTTCGCGGCAGCTGAATCCGTCGGCGATGACGAGCGAGTCGTCGTCGGTGGCCCTGACGGCGGGGAGCAGGACGCGCTCGCCGACCTGCATGGCCACGTCGTAGTGGTCGGCCTCGAAGCCGAACGACCCGGCCATGCCGCAGCAGCCGGGCTCCGGGATCTCCACATCGAGGCCGAGCTGGTCGAGGAGGCGCTCCTCGGCGTCGAAGCCCATGATCGCCCGGTGGTGGCAGTGGCCGTGCACGACCGCCCGGCGGCCTCTCAGCTCGGGGACGCGCCAGTCCGGGGCGTGGCGTTCGAGGAACTCGCTGAGCACCATGGTCTGGCGGCACAGCCGTTCGGCGTTCTGGTCGTGGGGGAACAGGTTGCGGAGCTCGTCGCGGAACACGGCCACGCAGCTCGGCTCGAGACCCACGACGGGTACGCCAGCGAGGATGTCGTCCTCGAGCTCGTCGAGGATGTGGCCTAGGAGCGCCTTGGCCTGGTCGAGGAACCCGTAGTCGTAGAGCGGTCGCCCGCAGCAGAGCCGCGTCCGGGGGATGTCGACGGTGAAGCCGGCCGCCTCCAGGACGTCGACGCCGGCATGGAGGGCGGCGGGGTTGAAGGCGTCGTTGAACGTGTCGGGCCAGAGGATGACGCGTGGACCTGTGGCCACGGTCGGCGGGCGTGCGGCGAAGCCGGCGCGGAACGTCGTCGTCGCGAACTTCGGAAGGCTCCGCTTGAGGTGGACCCCGGCGGCTCGCTTGGCCAGGGCACGCACGCCGGGAAGGGCGCCGCCGAGGTTGGCGAGGCGCGGGACGTGGGCGGCGATGCCGGCCCAGCGGTGGATCATGCCGATGGCGTAGGCGGCCCGCGGACGGCGGTGGCCCTCGTAGTAGTGCGACAGGAACTCGGCCTTGTACGTGGCCATGTCGACGTTGACGGGGCAGTCGGACTTGCACCCCTTGCACGACAGGCAGAGGTCGAGGGCGTCCTTGACCCGCTCGTCCTGCCAACCACCGGTGATGACGTCGCCCTGGAGCATCTCGAAGAGCATCCGGGCCCGTCCTCGGGTGGAGTGCTGCTCGTCACGCGTGACCATGTAGCTGGGACACATCGTCCCGCCCTCGCTGCGCCGGCACAGGCCGACGCCCACGCACCGGAGCGCCGCCTTGGCGAAGTCGCCCTCGTCGGTCGGGAACCGGAAGTGGGTCGTGACCGGAATCGGGTTGTAGGTCGGGCCGAGCCTGAGGTTCTCGTCGAGGCGATACGGATCCACGACCTTGCCGGGGTTCATCCGCCCGTCGGGGTCCCAGAGAGCCTTGAACTCCCGGAAGGCCTGGACGAGCTCGTCGCCGAACATGCGCGGCAGCAGCTCCGCTCGGGACTGGCCGTCGCCATGCTCACCGGAGAGCGACCCGCCGTAGCGCAGCACGAGGTCGGCGGCCTCCTCGGCGAAGGCCCGGTAGTCGGCGATCCCGTCGCGGGCCCGCAGGTTGAAGTCGATGCGGGTGTGGACGCAGCCGTCGCCGAAGTGCCCGTACAGGGCGGCGGTCTCGTGGCCGTGTCGCTCGAGCAGCGGCTTGAACTCGCGGAGGTAGTCGCCGAGACGGTCGGGCGGAACGGCAGCGTCCTCCCAGCCCTCCCAGGTGTCACCCCGCCCGGCCACGCTGGCGGTTGCCCCCAGGCCGGACTCCCGCAGCAGCCAGAGCCGCTCCTCCTCTTCGGGATCGTCGAGCAAACGCATCCCGAGGGTGACGCCAGCGTCTTCGAGCGCGGCCATCAGCCCCCGGGCCTGCTCGTCGGCCTCGGCCGCGGTGTCGCCACCGAACTCGGCGAGAAGCCAGCCGCCCCCCTTGGGCAGGATCTTGAGCTGCCCAGTGTTGACGCCCTTCGCCCGGATGTCGTTCACCAGCTGGTTGTCGAGCCCCTCGAGGCCGATGACGCCGTGCTCGAGGACGAGAGGCACGGCGTCGGCGGCGTCGAACACGTCGGGGAAGCCGGCGACGAGCAGGTTGCGGAACGGGGGGCTCGGCACCAGGCGGGTGGTTGCCTCGAGCACCACCACGCACGTCCCTTCCGTGCCGACGAGCGCCCGGGCCACGTTGAACCCCTTCTCGGGGAGCAGCTCGTCGAGGTTGTAGCCCGACACCCGGCGGGGCAACTGCGGGAAACGCTGGCGCACGAGGTCGCCGTAGCGGTCCCGCAGCGTCCGAAGCCCGGCGTAGATCTCCCCCCGCCGACCCCCCTCGGCGACGATGCGCTCCAGCTCCCCGTCGCTGGTGGCGCCGACCCGCATGCGCAGGCCGTCATAGGTGAGGATGTCCAGCTCCTCGATGTTGTCGGCCGTGCGGCCGGCCATGATCGAGTGCACGCCGCAGGAGTTGTTGCCGATCATCCCCCCGAGGGTGCAGCGGTTGTGGGTGGACGGGTCGGGCCCGAACGTCAGCCCATGCTCCTCGGCTCGATCGCGTAGCGAGTCGAGCACCGTGCCGGGCTGGACCCGAGCCCGGCAGGCACCGGCGTCGAGCTCGACCACCTCCACCATGTACTTCGAGAAGTCGAGGACGACGGCCACGTTGCAGCACTGGCCGGCGAGGCTCGTCCCCCCGCCCCGCGACAGGACAGGGACCTCGTGCGCCCGGCAGACGGCGACGGCGGCCACGACGTCGTCGGCGTCGCGCGGTCGCACGACGCCGATCGGCACCTGGCGGTAGTTCGAGGCGTCGCTGGCGTACAACGCCTTCGTGCCGGCGTCGAAGAGCACATCACCGCGAACGGCGCCGCGCAGCGCGTCGGCGAGCTTCTCGCTCACGCCCTTGCCTCCGGGAAGCGGTCCCAAGGCCACGGGTTGGCGGCTCCGTAGCGCTGCGTCATCGGGCCCACCGGGGTCGGAGTCCGGCCGAGGAGGCCGGGTCCGACGCGCACAAGGCAGGTCGGGAAGATGGCGGCGAAGGGGTCGTCGCGCAGTCGGGTCGGTTCGTCGTCGTGGACGGCGGTGATCGCTCCCACGAAGCGGTCGTCGCCGGTCACGAACGTCGACACGACATCGACCGGTGGTCCGGCGAGGACCGACCGGATGGCGTGGGAGACAGCGACGTCGTCGAAGAGCAGCCACGTCCCGCGCGGCGCCAGGACGAGCGAAGCCCAAGCGGCGTCACCGTCGGCGTCGATGCAGCGGGGATCGATCTTGACCGCGCCCGGCTGCGGTTCGTCGTCGGCCTGCCATGCGGCCAGCATCCCATCACTGCCGTCGTCCCCGAGCGTTGCCGAGGCGATGGCGCCCCGGGGACGGGTGGAGCACCGCGCGACCCAACACGGGCTCATCGTGCGGGCACCTCCCAGTCGGACCGTATCGACCGGGTGATCGTCCGGAAAGCCTGGCGCAGCTCCTCGTTGGTCGGTCGGCCCCAGAACCAGTAACCGTTGAAGGCGGCGTGGATCCGCAGGTCGGGTTCGAGCACCAGGACCGTCGGCACGAAGGGATTGTGGCTGCGGTCGGTCGTCTCGAGGAGCCCGAGCTCGTGGACGCAGCGACGCTCGTGGTCCGACAGGAACGTCCACCGCGCGCCGAGCCCGGCCCGGAACGCGGCGCTCTCCTCGGCTGTGTCGACGCTGACCGACACGAACCGGGTGTAGGCGACCTCAGCCTCGTCCTGAAGTTGCAGGAGCTTGCGGAAGTAGGCCTGCTCCTTGGGGCACCACCACCCGCGGTAGAAGTGCAGCAACATCGGATCGCCACCGGCGAGGTCGGACAAGCTCCGCTGGTTCCCGACGTGATCCGGGAGCCGGAAGTCGGGCAGGTGTCGACCGGGTACCAGATCCGCGTTCATGGGGGGGTGCAGTCCCCGCCGCCGCTGGGATCGTTACAGGCCGACGTCGTCGGGCGACATCGCTCCAGGCTTCGACCGCAGCCAGCTCCACACGAGCAGCGCCGCGGTGACGATCCACACGGCGGTGAGGACGGTCAGCAACCCGCGCCCGTAGGTCCTGGGGCAGGATCGACGGGTTGCCGCCGTTGGCGCCGTAGCGCTGCACGAACGGGAATGCGAACAGGACGACGACGCCGCTGCCGATCAGCCCAGCCTGGATGGGAGCACGGAGCGGGGCCGGCACGACGCGTGCGACGAACGAACCGACGACGAGCACGAACGGCACGAGCACGAAGTCGTGGGCGACGTTGGACTGCAGCAGGAGCAGGGCCCAGCCGGGCGGTCGGTGGCCATGGGCGGGTCGGCGTTGACGAGCAGTCCCCGCACGCCGACGGCGATGACCCCCACGCGGCCCAGTATGGCCGGCCGGAAAGAAGAACGACATCGGCGAGTACCAGGCGGCGATGTTGATGGTTCCGGTGAACAGCAGCCGAAGGATCGACAGGACCGGGCGCCCGCCCGGATCGGGTCCGGACCGTTGCTGCCGGGACAGTCGGTGCGGATCGTGATTCGGGCATCGGACGACGACTGATCGTCGCACGAGCAGTGCGTCGCTGGGCGCGTCTACGACGCTTGGTCACGGTTCGCGGGACGGCTGCGAAGCAGCATGGCGCCGAGTGCGGTGGCGGTGAGCGAGGCGGCGAGGATGCCGACCTTGGCCTGGTCGATGAGCGCGGCGTCGTCGAAGGCCAGGCCGGTGTGAACAGCGACACGGTGAATCCGATGCCTCCGAGGGCAGCGGCGCCCATCACCTGTCGCCAGCTGACGCCATCGGCCAGATCCGCGATTCCCGCTCGCGTGGCCAGCCACGCGGCAACGCTGATGCCGATCGTTTTCCCGGCGACGAGGCCGACGACGACACCGAGGGTCAAGGCCGACGCGGCGGCGCCGCCGAGCGCGTCGGAGCTGAGGGTGACGCCGGCGTTGGCGAGCGCGACGACGGGAACGATGGCGAAGCTGGACCATCCGTGCAACTCATGCTCCAGCCATTCGAGCTGCGACACGGACATGCGGCGATGCGCTTCGTCGCGCGGGCGGCTTCGGGCGTGCACCTCCACACGGCTGGTTGTACAGGCTGGGTGTCAGCGACGTGCCACTATCGTGCCACTATTGGCGGGCTTCAGGGGGGCTGTCCCGGACCGTAGCGGTCACTCTATCCCATATGGTTGCTGGTGTTTCTTCGAAACCACTGCGTCTTTAACCGTGCTGAAAATAGCCTTCCAAGCTGGCGGTGCGGGTTCGATTCCCGTCACCCGCTCTCACGAACGACCAGCACGGCGCGGCCGATGCGTTCAAGGGTGTAGCTGACGAGCGTGCGATCGGGCATCGTCGCCCCGCGTGCGGCGAGAGTGTCGAACCGCTCGGCACCGAGGCGGTCGTGGAGGACCTCGACGCTCGCTCGCAGCCGTGCAGCATCGGCCGGTTCGAATGGCAGGGCGTAGGTGGCGCCGGCCGCCGAGAGCCCTCCATGGATCACTGCAGCTGCCTCGTCGTCGCCGATGCGCTGCAGGATGCCGAAGACGTGACGGATGGACAGCCACTGGTTGACCCAGTCCCCGCCCCGGTACCAGGTC